>JAJQES010000135.1 GCA_021201565.1 Tannerellaceae bacterium | reverse complement strand
TCTGTAATCTAAAAAAAGTTGTAAGTTATGATTAAAAATAAATTAGGGATATTCTTGGTGTTGATGTTCGTTTATTCCATAGGGGCAAAAGCACAGAATTCATCCTCCATGCGTATCAACGAAGTACTTGTTATCAATGAGGATAACTTCGTGGACGATTACGGTAAGCGTAACAGCTGGATTGAATTATTCAACAGCTCAGCCGGTACCGTTGATATCCGTGGTTGTTTTCTGACAAATGATAAAAATAATCCCAGAAAATATCCGATCCCAAAGGGAGATGTCCTGACCAGTATCAAACCCGGACAACACATTCTTTTCTGGGCTGACGGAGAACCCGGTCGTGGAACATTCCACCTTAACTTCACTCTTGATCCTTATAAAGAAAACTATATCGCTTTATACGATGCGGATGGTAAAACGTTGATTGATGAAGTAACTGTTCCGGCTTCTCAACGTCCGGATATCAGTTACGGACGCCTGGTTGACGGAATGCCGGAGTGGGGAATATTATCAAAAGTTACTCCCAGTACCAATAATGTGACTCTGGATACAAACGAGAAAATTGAAAACTTCAAACTAAACGATGCATGGGGTATTGGTATGACCCTTACAGCTATGTTTGTCGTATTCTCTGCACTGGTATTATTATATGTAATCTTCAAAAGTATCGGAATTGCAGCTATCAAAGCCAGCAAACGTAATGTGAAGAAAACAGGAGATGACAAAGTTTCTACTAAAACCAGTGCTTATACCGGTGAAATCATTGCTGCTATCTCTGCCGCTTTACATGAATTTAACGAAGATGCACATGACATAGAAGATACGGTTCTTACCATTAAGAAAGTAACCCGTAGCTATTCACCATGGAGTTCTAAAATCTACACCTTACGGGAAACTCCAAAAAAATAATTCTATCAACACATTATTTCTAAAACAATGAAAGAATATAAATATACAATCAACGGGAACGTTTACAAAGTGGTGATCAATAAAGTAGAAGATACCATTGCTGAAGTAGAAGTAAACGGAGCCCCTTATAAAGTAGAGATGGACCGTCCGGCTAAAAAAGTCGTAACGGTTAAACGCGCTGTTCAGGCTCCCACCACATCCACAGGAGCTCCCGTAGTATCCCGTCCGGCGGGAGGTTCTAAAGGAGCCGTTAAATCCCCGCTGCCCGGAGTTATTCTGGATGTGAAATGTAAAGTCGGTGACGATGTAAAAAAAGGACAAACCCTACTGATTCTGGAAGCCATGAAAATGGAAAACAGTATCAACGCCGACCGCGATGGAAAAGTAACCGAAATTAAAATAAACAAAGGCGACTCTGTACTGGAAGGTGCTGATCTCGTCGTAATCGGATAAGGATATGCAAGAAAGTTTTTTATCATTCCTGGGGGATAATCTACAGCTATTCCTCACTTACACAGGTTTTGCGAATGCCACATGGGGGCACTTTGCAATGCTGGTGATCGGCTTGATATTTATCTATCTGGCGATCCGTTATGAATTTGAACCAATGTTATTAATACCTATCGGATTTGGTATCCTGATCGGAAATATTCCTTTTAAAGATGCTGGTTTGAATATTGGTATTTATGAAGAAGGTTCTGTGTTAAATATCCTCTACCAGGGGGTTAGCCAGGGGTGGTATCCGCCACTCATCTTCCTCGGTATCGGAGCGATGACCGACTTCTCTGCGCTGATCTCCAATCCGAAACTGATGTTGATCGGGGCTGCTGCCCAGTTTGGTATTTTCGGAGCCTATATCATTGCCCTGCAAATGGGATTTGAACCTAACCAGGCCGGTGCGATCGGTATTATCGGAGGTGCTGACGGGCCTACCGCGATCTTCCTCTCCTCTAAACTCGCTCCCAACCTGATGGGTGCTATTGCGGTATCAGCCTACTCTTATATGGCACTTGTGCCGATCATTCAACCTCCTTTTATGCGGTTACTGACCACGAAGAAAGAGCGTGTGATCCGTATGAAACCTCCACGGGCTGTATCTTCTACTGAAAAGATCATTTTCCCGATCGTGGGTATGTTATTAACCTGCTTCCTTGTTCCTTCCGGACTTCCTTTGTTAGGGATGCTATTCTTTGGGAATCTGATCAAAGAAAGTGGGGTAACCCGCCGGCTGGCAGAGACAGCACGTGGTCCGTTGATTGACACGATCACTATCCTGTTGGGGGTAACCGTAGGTGCATCTACGCAGGCAACCCAATTCCTGACCTGGAACTCCATCAAGATCTTTGCTTTAGGAGCATTGTCTTTCGTTATCGCGACTTGTGCAGGTATTCTGTTCGTAAAATTCTTTAATCTTTTCCTGAAAGAAGGGAATAAGATCAATCCGCTGATCGGTAATTCCGGTGTATCTGCCGTACCCGATTCAGCACGTATTTCACAGCACGTAGGTTTGGAATATGACCCGACCAACTACCTGTTAATGCATGCAATGGCTCCTAACGTATCTGGGGTAATCGGTTCTGCAGTAGCAGCCGGTATCCTGTTAGGATTCCTTACATAGGATTTGGTTCTTACTAAATATAAAAAGAGAGCGGCGGAATTATATAATTCCGCCGCTCTCTTTTATTTTCACCCACTTTTAATTGCATAAAACAATAAATCTGTCCATTTTCTTTGCGTATTTACAGAGTTCTATTATTTTTGTCAAAATTATACAT
>JAJQES010000369.1 GCA_021201565.1 Tannerellaceae bacterium | reverse complement strand
TTAGCAACAGATCCGGACGGAGACCGTGTAGGGGCCGCAGTAAAAAATAATGCAGGGGAATGGATTCTGCTGAATGGAAATCAGACTGCAGTGCTTTTTGTCTATTATCTGATCACCCGCTGGAAAGAACTGGGAAAAATCAAAGGAAAAGAATACATAGTAAAAACAATCGTAACGACCGAACTGATCCGTACTATTGCCGAAAAGAACGGGGTGGAAATGTATGATGTATACACCGGATTCAAATGGATTGCCGACATTATGAAAAAGAATGAAGGAAAGAAATCCTATATCGGTGGTGGCGAAGAGAGCTATGGATTCCTTTGTGAAGATTTCGTACGGGATAAAGATGCCGTATCTGCATGTGCTATCCTGGCCGAAATGACAGCCTGGGCAAAAGATAATGGATTAACTTTGTATGAATTACTGCAACGTATCTATGTAGAGTATGGTTTCTCTAAAGAAAAAGGGATTTCAGTAGTAAAGAAAGGCAAAAGCGGTGCTGAAGAGATCGAAGCCATGATGAAAAACTACAGGGAGAATCCTTTAAAAGAAATTGCCGGTTCAAAGGTCACTTTGTTCTATGATTATGCCTCCCTCAAAGGATACAGCTATGCCGACAATGAAACCATTACATTGGATATGCCTACTACTTCGAATGTGTTGCAATATTTCACTGAAGACAAAACAAAAGTATCCATCCGTCCTTCAGGAACAGAACCCAAAATAAAGTTCTATTGCGAAGTGCATTCAAAAGTAAACAGTACAGAAGAACTCCCGGCTGCCGATAAAGCTGCCGAAGAAAAGATCAACCAGATCAAAACTTCCCTGGGAATCTGAAATAAAACCTGTTTCTCTAGCGCGCGTTTTCAACGCGTGCCATTATAATTACACGTTGAAAACACGCACCAGCAGTAACAGGCTGATCTCCGGTTTCTCTCTATAAAAAAGTTTTTTTGATTTTTTTGCATGTTTGCATGATCCAGCCCTTAACATCCTGAATGTTTTATCATTACCACCCATGCAAAGCCCATGCAAAGGGTATGCAAAGATCTGTTTTGCATAACTTTTGCATGATTCCGGATTATTTTTCTATTAAAAAGTACTTATTTTTTCCTCCTTTTCGTTCAGCAGGGATCCCTGCCCCTGTGAGCATATGAGCAAAAGCCTTCCCGCTGGTAACACTGAATTTTTGTCCGGAACGGGTTTTGATCCTTTCCCATATCTCTACGGCCTGATATCCTCTGACTTCTTCACCCGCTTCCGGAATACGGAAATAGGCGAATACATACTGCATCTCCAGAGGCAGTTGCTGAAAGTTCAGGTTTATATCCTGCATCTTTCTCTCTTCCTCCTCATTCAGCCAATATTCCTCCCCGTTGTGAACAGCATGTAAAGCCTGTGCATACAATTGTTCATAATTAACAGACTCCGAAATATCAATGGGTCCAGTTACCTCTACACACAAATACCGCCTGCTTCCGGTAGGATCGGTCAGTAACTCCACCGGGTTTGCATTCGCAGCAAAAGAAGCCAGCCGCGGAATCATTTCATAATTTTTCCTGTAAGGTTTCCTTACTTTTAATACCGGCAACTGAATCAACTGTTTCAACTCAGCCTGATGTTTTTTATTAAGCCGGTCAAATTCATCCAGGACAATCAACAGATGTTGGGCCATTTTTAATTCAGCGTTTCGCCGGTTGTCCAGACTCATATTCTCAATGTAATACTCCCGGAGTTGCGGCGGAAGCAACATCCGGTAAAAAGTTGATTTACGGATTCCCTGTCCTCCGGTCAGGACAGGAACCAGGCTATTCCCATACATCCGGTCAGATTTTATCCACTGGGCTACCATGGCCACAAACCATTTATAAAAAAGTCCTGCCCATAAAGGATGATTTGTCGGGACACGTTGTGCCAGGCTGAGGATACGGTCCTTTCCATCCCATTCCGGAAGATTATTCAGATACTCTGCAGCCGGATGGTACAAAGTAAGGGAAGAAGAAAGAATTTCCCGTTCGATATCTTCATTCCAGGCATCAATCCCTTCCCGCCGTGCTTCCCGTACGATATCGTTTATCACTTCCGGAGTAACGGGTTTATACCGGAAAGAAAGAGTATGTTTCTGAAGATATTCAAGTTGTTCATTCATCCTGTTTTTCCTGAACCGGTACCTGCGTTTCAGAAACTCTTCCGTCCGTAATACCACATCCGTACAGCTGGGAAGGCAAGGTTTACTACCAAACATCTTTTGTTGCCGGTATACATTCCTGACTGTTAACCGGATGAGGGTGAGGTCACTCTCCACCGGGCTGTGCAGATTGATCCAGCGTACCGTATTTTCTTCCGGAATAGCAGAACGCAGACAATATTTTGCCAGGATAATAATAAAACTTTTTTCATCCTCCCTGTGCCAGCTTTTTCCTTCTTCGGCCATAGCCTGGTCCAGGCAGCACTCAAAAAGGAAATCCATTTTCCGGTACTGGTCATAGCCGGGTAATATCCCTGCCAGGGCATTATCAGCCCTGGTAGGAAGATGAGTAACCCTATCAGGTTGTGAAGAGAGGTTTTCCTGTGGCATCTCCATCTTTATAGTAAGAGCCTCCGGATTATAAAAACAATCCGGATCGGCAGATATCCGGCATGCTCTGTTCAGGAAAGATTCCTTTAAAGCAACAGGATAACGGAAC
>JAJQES010000101.1 GCA_021201565.1 Tannerellaceae bacterium | reverse complement strand
CTTCTTAACTTCTTCAATTATTATTCCTCCGAAAACGTATCCACCAATACCTCCCGGTAATAATTAAATATTTTCGATTTGGACAGGAAACCAATGTATCTGCCCTGGGCATCAATCACAGGCAAATTCCAGGCTTTCGTGTCATCAAAGATACGCATGATCTGCTCCATAGGCATATTGATTTTGATTACCGCCTGGGGAGAAACCATAAATTTAGCTACCCGGAAACGATTGTAAAGTTCCGGCCGGAACATGATGTTCCGGATATTATCCAGCATCACCACACCCAGCAAACCACCTTTTTCATCGAGAACCGGAAATGCATTCCGCCCGCACCGGGCAATCACTTTCACCATGTCCCCCAGCGTCATATCCGGACGTACTGTCTGAAAATCTTTCTCCAGCATACTATCCGCGCTGAGCAATGTCAGGACCGCTTTGTCTTTATGATGGGTAAGCAACTCCCCTTTTTGTGCCAGGCGCATCGAATAAATACTATGAGGCTCAAACATAATAATCGTAATATAAGAACCGATGGATACGATCATCAATGGTAAAAACAGATCATATCCTCCCGTCAGTTCTGCAATCAGAAATACGCCGGTCAACGGGGCATGCATCACGCCGGCCATCACGCCCGCCATTCCCAGGAGAGCAAAATTTTCTTCCGGCAAATAGGTGGTTATTTCAAAATAATTAGAGGTATGAGCAAAAATAAAACCAGCAATACACCCCAGGAAAAGACTGGGCGCAAAAATTCCCCCACAACCCCCACCGCCATTGGTCGCGCTGGAGGCAAACACCTTCGCCAAAAGGATCAAAAACAGAAATACCAGAATGCCCCAATACCTATCCTTTAGTTCATAAAAGAAACTATTATTCAGAATCTCGTTATGGCGGCTGCCCAATAAATTCTCGATGGTATCGTAACCTTCCCCATATAAAGGAGGCAAAAGAAAAATCAGGACACTCAGCATGACAGCTCCTAAAATAAACTTCTTCCACCAGGTATTTAATGTACGGAACCAACCTTCCACCTTACCCATGGTCCGGGTAAAATAAAAAGCGACCAACCCACAAAAGATACCCAAAAGAAGTACATACGGAATCCGTTCCATCTGGAATGTTTCCGTCTGGGTAAACCGGAACATTGCCTCCGTGCCCGTAAAGATATAAGAGACCGTCGCTGCCGTCACTGACGAAATCAGCAAAGGCAGAACAGAAGTCATCGTAAGATCAAGCATCAGCACTTCAATTACAAACACCAGGCCGGCAATAGGTGCTTTAAAGATTCCGGCTACCGCTCCTGCGGCACCACATCCCACCAATAGCATGAGTGTTCTCTGTTCCAGCCGGAACAGGCGCCCCAGATTAGAACCAATCGCTGCGCCGGTCAATACAATGGGTGCTTCAGCCCCTACGGATCCCCCGAACCCGATCGTCACCGAACTGGCGACCAGCGAACTCCAGGTGTTGTGTGCTTTGATCCGGCTTTTCCGCTGTGAAATCGCATACAGGATCTTGGTCACCCCATGACTGATATCATCTCTCACCACATACCGGACAAACAAACCGGCCAGAAAGATCCCGATCACCGGATAGATCAGGAACAGGTAACTGGCTCCGCTACCCGGCAAATGCCCGGTCAGTGCATGTTGAATAAAATGGATGGTATGTTTCAAAACAATAGCCGCCGCCGCTGTACATACACCAACGAGAAAGCTGACTACCAATATAAAATGCTTCGGTTTTATATTTTTTTCGCGCCAGGCCAGAAATTTATAAAACAAATTGGATTCTGCCATACATATAAAATTTACCGGATAACCTTAAAAACACCTCCGGCATCCAGACGGATAATTCCGGATGGAACTGCTTTGGACAAGTCGTCCTGTCTGTAATGTACGATATAATCTACTGCATTCCTGATTTCAGCGGATATTTCTCCAAAATTAGCAGGCGAAGGATCTCCACTCACATTCGCTGAAGTAGAAACCAATGGTTTACGGAATCGTTCACATAAGCGACGGGAGAACTCTTCATTCGTGATCCGGATCCCGACACTTCCATCATCTGCGAGTAAATTGGGAGCCAGGTTTCTACCGTTTGAATAAATAATCGTCAAAGGTTTATCCGCGACTTCAATCAAATCCCACGCAATATCCGGAACATCTTCCACATAATTATTGAGTTTCGCAGAACTATCCATCAAAACAAGGAGAGCCTTACTGTCCGTTCTGCGCTTAATTTCATATACACGGCGCACAGCTTCTTCATTGGTCGCGTCACATCCGATACCCCAGATAGTATCTGTCGGATAAAGAATTACACCCCCTGCACCCAGCACTTCACATGCTTGTTTTATCTCTTCGTTCATTGTAAATTTTTAAAGACAAGACAAAGGTACAAAAACAGCCCGAAGAAATGTTCCTATAAACTATCTTTTGTTAAAAGTAAAAAGGAACATATCCTATTCCGTATAAAATATATAACTTTACGGATTCAAGGAGCAGGATTCTATCCGCCTTTTTGTAGTGACCACAAGCTAATCTTCATATTATGAAGGAATCAGAAACGCACGATTCATTCGCTTTTATCACTACATTTTTTGTATCCGTCTGTGAAATAAAAGATGAGATACACCGCGACAGGAAAAAGAAAAAAAATAATATATAATGACTAACAAATGGAATTTTCAAAACCCTAC
>JAJQES010000366.1 GCA_021201565.1 Tannerellaceae bacterium | reverse complement strand
ATATAAAACAAATAAAAATCAATTGGAATCGTTCCGGATTTCAATTGAAACAGTTTTGTATTATGATTGGAAAACAAATGGATATCAATTGAAAAACAAATTAAAGAATCCGTTGACGGTCCAACATCTACCCGTAGTCAACATGTCCACTACAGGGAATTAAATAAGGGGTAGCATGAATATTTATTTCTCTTTTGAAAGATTAGGCATCTTCACACCTGCAACGATGCCGGCAAACGATGAACTCCAAAGGTATGCAGGTCGGTTTTGTCGTGGATCTGTTCCAGCAGCAGGCGACTGGCTAACCGGGCAATATCGGGAATAGGTTGTTGGATATGAGGAATGGGAGCCGGCAGGAAGTCATAGAGTTCATTTTTATCAAAGCAAACCACCCGGATATCACCGGGAAATGAGACATTCAATTTATACAACTGCTTTAATCCATGCATGGCAATGGTATTGGTAGCAAATAGGATACCGTCAGTTTTTTCTTTCCGGTACAGAATAGAAGCAACCGCATCCCGGATATTGGCCTGCATATTTTTATAACGTACTTCCCGGATCAGTGTTTCATTGAATAATCCGGCATCCTGGAGAGCATCCATATAACCGGCTTTCCGTTCAGCCATGTGTGGTTGATTGTTTTCATAGATAAGAAGAGCCACATTTTGACATCCGTTCCGGATCAGGTAACTGGTAGCCTGATAGGAAGCATCGTAGTTATTGATCAGAACGCTGGAAGTAGAGACCGAAGGATAATAACGGTCCATCAATACAACCGGAATATTCTCGTCCTTTAATTGTCTGACACACTCCTCGCCTCCTTCTGCGGGCACAATGATAAATCCATCTACCTGGCGGCATTTAAGCAAATCAACCATCTGCTTCATCTGTTCCGGACTTTCATCGGTGTTCATGATCATCACCGCATAGCCGGCCTTTCCCATTTCTTCCTGAACATGATAGGCCAGACTTCCGAAGAATGGGTTAACAATATCTGCCACTAACAAGCCAATCGTCTGGGTACGTCCACTTTGCAGACTACGGGCCAGCCGATTGGGCTGATAGTTCATTTCCCGGGCTATATGATTAATTTTTTCAGACATCTCTTTACTGACACGTCCGTCTTTTCCTTTTCCGGTTAATACTAACGAAACGGTAGCCGTAGAGACACCTGCAGCCTGGGCAATATCTTTGATGGATGTTCTTTTCATTGGTGTTGAATTACAGTGCAAAATAACAAAAAAATCATAATATTATTTATTACGTTGTTTCACAATTATGGATAAAAGAAATCCAACTGTGAAAATAACAATGGTCCCAAATACAATCGTCAGGTAGTTATGGAAGATACTATTTTTATCCAGACTCATCCAGGCTATCACAATGACCCCACAGATCACGCCAATAGCAGCATGTATATTTTTCACCCGTTTGGTCAGGTATCCCAGCAGGAACAGTCCCAACATACCCCCACTGAAAATAGCAGCCAGACTCCACCAGGCATCCAGGGCACTTTGAACCGACATCATAGCTAATCCCAGGCCGATCCCCAGTATTCCCAACAATAGAGAAGAGGAATAAAGGATAACCATGTTCTGTTTGTTGGTGAGTTTCTTCTTATGCCGGAAGAAATCCGTCAGGATAATTGTTGCGGAGCTATTAATACTGGTAGAGACTGTACTCATCCCGGCTGCACAGATGGCGGCGATCAACAGGCCGGTTATTCCGGTCGGCAAACCATGCACAATAAACCATGGAAAAACGGCATCATTGACAATCCCTTCGGGCAACAAACCGGGACTGGCTTTGTAATAGGCAAAGAGGGCGGTTCCGATAAAGAAAAAGAAAAGACTGACCGGTACATATAATAGTCCACCAAACAGGGCTGCCGAACGGGCACTTTTATCGTCTTTAGCTGTTTTATAACGCTGAATATAATTCTGGTCAATCCCATAATTCTGAAGATTAATAAAGAGTCCGTATACCAGGGTAACCCAGAAAGTTCCCGTGGATAAATCAAGGCCAAAACTTCCCAGTGAGAATTTATCATATTCTATGGCTATTTCAAACAGTTGGGAAGGTCCCTGAGGCATGGAGAAAAGTAATACAAAGGCACAGGTCACTGCCCCGACTATCAGGATAATCCCCTGAATCGCATCGTTCCAGATCACAGCTGTGATCCCTCCGGTCACAGAATAAATAACTACACAAAAGCCGGTTATAATCAGAATAGTGGGTACACTCCACCCTAACATCGTATGCAGGGGAAGTGCCATAAGAAAAAGTACAGAACCGATACGGGCAATCTGGGTCAGCAAATAACAACAGGCGGCATAAATACGTGCCCAGTAGCCGAACCGCTCCTCTAAGAAACTATACGCTGAAACGCTATCAATACTCCGGTAAAAAGGAACAAAGTAACGGGCTGCCATCCAGGAGGCCAGCGGTATGGAGAGACTAAATACAAAAGGATTCCAGTTTCCCATATAGGCATTTCCCGGCAAAGCCAGAAAACTAATGCTACTGACATACGTAGCAAAGATAGACATCCCGACAACCCATGCCGGTAATTTTCCACCGGCAGCAGTATAGTCATCAGCATCCCGGTTTTTAGAAAAGAAGGAGCAGCCAAACAGAATCGTCCCTGCAATGAATATAAAAAAGATAATAAAATCGAGTATTGATAGTTCCATGATCTATATGTAAT
>JAJQES010000305.1 GCA_021201565.1 Tannerellaceae bacterium | reverse complement strand
CTATTATCTCTTTTTCAACTATATGAATCGCCAGAATAATAGTTGGATGAGCCGGTATAATGGAATTATTGAACCCAATACCAAAATCTTTCTGGAAGAGTTTGCGAAGAGTGAACTGAATGAACTGGAGCGGGTCTGTGTGCAGTTTGTCGCTTTCAAAAAAGATAAACCTTATCAATTAAAGAATGCCATTTCGGTAGAATTACGCCTGGATACGGTTAAGTTTTATAAATTGCATTGTTTTACGGATAATGATTTCTTTGATGAAGGGGCATTTATCTATCCGGTTGTACGGCAGGATCTTCCTGAAAAAGAATTATTGATCTCGGCGGCGGAAATCCAGGAGGCTATTTATCAAAAGAAAAAAGCAGATACGACCGGAATACCTAAACAACGTCCCCGCATCGGTGGGAGCCAGATCATAGAAATAGATCTTCATATTGATCAGTTATTAGATACAACAGCCGGTATGAGTAATGCGGATATACTGAGTTATCAACTGGATAAATTCCGGGAAATCCTGAATCAGTATGCCTCTAAAAAAGGCCAGAAGATCGTATTTATCCATGGGAAAGGGGATGGTGTTTTGCGAAGTGCAATAGAAAAAGAATTAAGATCTAAATATAAGCAACATTATTTCCAGGATGCTTCATTCCGTGAATATGGATATGGTGCGACGATGGTAACGATAAAATAATTGACAATGGACAAGGCACAATTGACAATGGAAATTGAGCGTAAGTTTTTGGTGACGGGAAATTTCATGCCGCAAGTCACTTCTTCCCGGCGGATTGTGCAGGGATATATTTGTTCTGTTCCGGGGCGGACTGTACGGGTACGCATCCGGGATGAAGAAGGGTTTCTGACGATCAAAGGACCTTCGACAGATGACGGATTGAGCCGGTATGAATTTGAACGGGTGATTCCTTTGGCAGATGCCGAACAGTTGCTGACCCTTTGCGAACCGGGTGTGATAGATAAAGTACGTCATTATATCCCGGCAGGTGAACATGTATGGGAAGTCGATGTCTTTTCCGGTAAAAATGAGGGGTTGGTGATGGCAGAGATTGAATTGAAATCGCCGGAAGATACGTTTGAGATTCCAGACTGGTTGGGAAAAGAGGTGACCGGTGACCGGCGTTATTATAATTCAATGTTGATGAAAAATCCGTATAGTAACTGGAAATAAGCTCTCCATTAGGAGGAGTTGAGAAGGCTTTTATATAAAATAAATACCATGAAAAGATTTTTATTGAGTTTATTCATTCTTTTACAGGTACTTCCTGCTGTAGCAGATGAAGGAATGTGGATCTTGCCTTTACTGAGGCACCAGAAGTTTCCCCAGATGCAGGAACTGGGGTTACGGTTGCAGGATTATGATATTTATAATCCGGATTCATCGTCTATTAAGGATGCCATTGTCATTTTTGGAGGTGGGTGTACGGGTGAAATCGTTTCACCGGATGGGTTGTTGCTGACCAACCATCATTGTGGCTATGGACAGATCCAGAAACATAGTTCGGTCGAACATGATTATCTGACGGATGGATTCTGGGCCATGTCAAAAGCGGAGGAATTACCTAATCCGGGATTGAAGGTTACTTTTATTGATAAAATAGAAGATGTGACGGAGTATGTGCTGGAAGAGTTAAAGAAAGATACGGAACCGAATAGTATGAACTATCTTTCTCCCCGTTATCTGAACAATCTGGCGAAAGAACGGGTGGGGGAGAAATTCCTGTCGGATCATCCGGGGACAGAAGTCGAAATCAAACCTTTTTACGGAGGGAATCAGTATTATATGTTTACCAAAAAGATATATTCGGATGTACGTTTAGTAGGTGCCCCTCCTTCTTCTATCGGAAAATTCGGAGCCGATACGGATAACTGGATGTGGCCCCGGCATACGGGTGACTTTGCTGTGTTCCGGGTCTATGCGGATGCCTATGGGAATCCGGCTGAGTATAGTGAGAATAATGTGCCTTTGCGTCCGAAACGCTGGTTGAAGATCTCTCTGGCAGGTGTGCAGGAGAATGATTTTGCGATGATTATGGGTTTTCCGGGTACCACTTATAAATACTATACTTCGTGGGAAGTGGCGGAACGCCGTGACATCAATAACCGCGTCCGGATTGATATGCGGGAATTGCGCCAACAGGTCATGCTGGAAGAAATGCTGAAAGACTCTAAAGTGCGTATCCAATATTCCAGTAAATATGCAGGATCAACAAATGCGTATAAAAATGCGATCGGAACGAACTGGGCAATTGATAAGAGAGATTTTGAACAGGTAAAGAAAGCGGAACAGGATAAACTGACTACCTGGGCACGACTGCAGAACAGGCCGGAATACCCGGAGGCTTTGCGGGCCATGGAAGAGATAATTAAGGGACGAAGTGATTTACAATTTCGCTTATGGATGCTGAACGAAGGATTATTGATGGGGATTGAGTTCTCCCGTGTTCCCTATCTGCTTGATCCGTTAATGAATGCCCTTAAAGAAAAAGATGGAAACCGTATTGACCAGGAGTTGGAATCACTTCAGGAAAAATATAAAGGATTTGCGAATAAAGATTACGCGCCGGAAGTTGATAAAAAAGTGGCAAAAGTTTTATTACAAGAATATCTCCGGCGAGTACCGGCGGGTCATCGGCCGGACTATCTGGAGGAGATTGATAAACGTTTTAAAGGCAATGCGGACGCCTTTGTGGAGTATCTCTTTGCAAACTCTATCTATGGAAGCGAAGCTAATTTCTTCCGCTTTATTACAAAACCCACGGTGAAAGCGCTGGAGAATGATCCGATGATCCGTTTCGCAAAGTCTGTACAGGACGAACGGGTGAAACTAACGGAAGCCCTGACCGAATTTAATACCGGCTATGCAGATGCACACCGCACCTATGTAAAAGGATTACTGGAAATGTATGGAGATGAAATCAATTTTCCGGATGCTAATTTTAGTTTACGTCTGACGTATGGGCAGGTGAAAGGATATGAGCCGGTGGACGCAGTCTATTATAATTGCCAGACTACTCTGGAAGGAGTGATGGAAAAAGAAGATCCTGCCAACTGGGAGTTTGTGGTACCGCCCCGTTTGAAAGAGTTATATCAACAAAAGGATTTTGGTGTATATGGAATGCCGGATGGTAAGATGCCGGTGAATTTCTGTGCCACCACCCATACAACCGGCGGAAATTCGGGAAGTCCGGTGCTGAACCGGGACGGAGAACTGATCGGTATTAACTTTGACCGGAACTGGGAGGGTGTCGGAGGTGATATCCAATATCTGCCCGATTACCAACGTAGCATTATTGTGGATATTCGGTATGTTCTTTTCATTATAGATAAGTTTGCCGGAGCCGGCTATTTGTTGGAAGAGATGGATATTGTACGATAAAAGGCATAGATGTGGGATACAGAGTAAAAGTACTTTTTTGTCTCGTCGGATTAATAATGATTCCGGGCATTAGTGCTCAGGATCTCACCAAAGAGGCTGTTTTTACATGGGGTAGAAACTATTTCCCGGATGTGAAAATGGAATCCCGTACTTTGTTTATCATAAATGGAGTGTTATATGATAATGATCAGGTGGATAGTCAACTCCGAAAAGAAGAAGAATATGGACGCAGAATTTCATACATAGGTTATTTACCTTCTGCTGTTGCGGAAAAAATCGTTCAGTGTATTCCTAATTATGGGGTATGGATAATCAGTACATATCCCCAAAAGCGAAAACGAATTAAGTCCGAATTAAAAAAGATTAGAAAACTGTCTCCGGATTTTCCCGCCGTCAATATAGATGGATACATCCTGGAAAGTAAAAATATTGAGAGGTGTCTGATGAGGCTGAAAGCAAAAGATATATATGGTGTACAATTTATCAGAGAATTACCTCAGCCTGAAAAGTATGGTCCGGAAGGCACAAACGGCATGATCATCATACGAATGAAAAAAGTTACAGATTGCCCTGTAAGATACTAAATATCCGGATCTATAAGTAAAATGGGTCAGCTGTCCTGAAAGAAAGGGAGCTGGTGTATCAAATGACAAAAAACAGAAATCCCCTTTGTCCGTGAATGGGTTTTACCCAAAAGAACAAAGGGGATCTTATTAGATTAAAATGTGAATTTGTCGAGGTCGGCAGCTTTTACACGGAAGATGTGCCCGTTGCGAGCAAAAACGAGTTCACCGTTCTCTTTTTTCTTCTCAGTTACCAATCGTTGGAATGCAATGTTTGCACCTTTCACGATGTTCTCTTCAAATTCTCTTAATTCCTGTTCACTCATGATTTGCAAGTTTAGTAAAAACTAAAGGATTATATATCTCTTTTTTAGTGTCTTTAAATCCTTTCGCTACGATTTCCATCGGCGATAGAGAGTTGTCTGTTATCATCCAATAGTCACTTGCGGGCAGATATAGTTCAAACAAATTGCGGATACCGGCATCATAACGTCTGCGTATGGTTGCTTCCGCAATATTGTGTCCGCCTGCGGCGACTCTCATCTTTACACGTTCAATTGCTAAATCAGGGGTATTTAACCAAAAGTAGAGGAGTGTTACATAATATCCTTCTGCCTGTGCTTCCCGCATTAATTTAACGACTGAACGGGTAGCTAATGTGGTTTCCAGTGCAAAAGTTTCACGGGAGGAGATCAACTCTTTAATCCGTCTGTGCATAATACGACCTGCCTCTACGGCAACCGCAATGCTTTCGGAGTTGAAAGGAGACAATCCTTTTGCAATTTCGTCGGAATTGACAAACTCTTTACATTTTAGCATCTCCGGCAAAATGGTATAAGAGGCTGTTGTTTTTCCGGCTCCGTTACATCCCGATATGATATATAAATATGGCACCTTCACACATTAACTGCCGCAAATATAGAAGATTCCTTTTAATTGGCAATATTTTTTACACAAATATAACTTAAATGTGCAGAAAAACTCTTAATAACTTTTTGTAAGTTGTAGATTAATAGGTGTTTATGGAGTTTGGGAAATTAAGGTACATATAACAATCCACTCATGATCGTATCGGAAATAAACAGACCTTCCCGGGTGAGTGTTAATGTGTCTTTTTGTAGGGTAAGCAATTTGTTATTCAGAAAAGGTTGGGCTTCTTTCCGGCAATAACCGGCTAACTTTTCTCCATATAGAGCGGCTATCCGGGAAAGATTTACTCCCCACATCGTACGTAGTCCGGTAATGATCGCATCATTATAAGCGGTAACTGTATCTAATATCTCTCCCTCTGTTTGTGGAACTCCTTTTTCAATTCCTTCCAGATAGGAGGATAGAGATGCTACATTCCAATCGCGCTGCCGGCCATTGTAAGAATGGGCGGAAGGACCCAGACCCAGATAAGGGATTGATTGCCAGTACGAACTGTTATGACGGGAGATAAATCCGGGTTTTGCGAAATTTGAGATCTCATAATGGATAAATCCGGCATCCGTCAATCTGTTAATTAGGTGATTGAATGCTTTCAGGCTTTGTTCTTCTTCAATATGCCGGATCATTCCTTTTTCTTTCAGTTGATACAGGACTGTTCCCTCTTCATACATCAGGTGATAGGCTGAAATATGAGGAACATCCAAAGAAAGGGCCTGTTGTATATTCTCTTCCCATTCTATAAATGTCTGGCCCGGCAGTCCATAGATCAGGTCAATACTAATATTGGATAATCCACTTTTTTGTAATCTTGTAACTGCTTCCATCGCTTGTCCGGAGGTGTGTCTCCGGTTAAGGAATTTCAGATCCTTCTCCTGAAAACTCTGGATTCCCATACTCACACGGTTAAAGGGAAGTTTAGTTAATCCTTCTACGAAATTCTCTGTCAGGTCGTCCGGATTTACTTCAAGAGTTAGTTCAGCCTCATCAGATACCTCAAAATGTGTATAGACTGCATTCAATAATTGTTTCAGATCTCCGGGTGACAGTTGGGAAGGAGTACCCCCACCCAGATAGATTGTTTGAAGGGTGGATTCCGGCAGAAACTTTTTACGCAATTCCATTTCCCGGATGACCGCATCCAGAAAACGTTCTTTGTAACTCATATCTGTATTGGAAAAAAAGTCGCAATAGATACATCTTTTTGCACAAAAAGGAATATGAATATAAAGTCCTGCCATGTATTAAAGTTCACTCTTTTATACAAAGATAACTGTTTTACAAAAAGCAAAATGTTAAATAACATTGTTCTGTAACAGTAGGTGTTAAATTGTTTTTTTGCCTTACAATCTTTAATTTGCGACCTCGTGAAATAAAATGAATGTTATTTAATTGTTAAACTCATAATACCTGGTATCATGAAAGTATATCAAACAAACGAAATTAAGAACATTGCCATTTTGGGAAGTTCGGGCTCTGGGAAAACCACTCTCGCTGAAGCAATGCTTTACGAGGGTGGAGTTATAAAACGTCGCGGTACAGTCGGAGCAGGAAATACTGTGAGTGACTATTTCCCGGTTGAGAAGGAGTATGGGTACTCAGTATTCTCGACCGTTTTTAGTGTAGAGTGGCAAAACCGTAAGTTGAATTTCATTGATTGTCCGGGTTCTGACGATTTTATCGGCGGAGCAGTTTCGGCATTAAATGTGACTGATACGGCATTGATGGTTATCAATGGCCAGTATGGAGTGGAAGTGGGTACGATCAATCAATTCCGCTATACCGAACAATTCCATAAACCGGTTATTTTCGTAGTAAATCAGTTGGATAATGAAAAGACAGATTATGAAAGTGTTTTATCCCAGCTGAAAGAACAATATGGTAGCAAAGTGGTTCCGGTTCAGTATCCGGTCACTACGGGTCCGCGCTTCAATGCCGTGGTGGATGTACTGAAAATGAAAATGTACAAGTGGAAACCGGAAGGAGGAGTGCCTGAAGTCTTAGAGATCCCCGCAGAGGAAATGGATAAAGCCATGGAATTACATGGTGCATTGATAGAAGCAGCCGCTGAGAATGACGACGCGTTGATGGAGAAATTCTTTGAGGAAGGCACCCTGAGCGAAGACGATATGCGTGCCGGTATCAGTGCCGGTTTGGTTTCCCGTGGAATGTTCCCGGTCTTCTGTGTGTGTGCTGAAAAAGATATGTGTGTACGTCGTACGCTGGAATTCCTGGGGAATGTAGTGCCCACAACCGACCGTATGCCGCGTCCGGTGACTACGGAAGGGGTGGAAGTAACACCCGATCCGAATGGACCCACCAGTTTGTTCTTCTTTAAAACAACAGTTGAGTCACATATCGGACAGGTTTCTTTCTTTAAAGTGATATCAGGGAAAGTAAAAGAAGGGGATGACCTGCTGAATGCAGACCGTGGTTCCAAAGAACGGATCGCCCAGTTGTTCGTTGTAGCAGGCCAGACCCGTACGCCGGTTTCGGAAATGGTGGCCGGTGATATTGGTGCAACCGTCAAACTGAAAGATGTGCGCCGGGGCAATACCCTGAATGGGAAAGGATGTGATTATAAATTTGACTTTGTTAAATATCCCAACCCCAAATATCGCCGGGCTATTAAAGCGGTGAATGAAGCAGATTCTGAAAAGCTGAGTGAACTGCTGAACCGTATGCGGGAAGAAGATCCGACATGGGTAGTAGAACTCTCTAAAGAATTAAAACAAACAATTGTTTCCGGACAGGGTGAATTCCATCTCCGTACCCTGAAATGGCGCCTGGAGAATAATGAAAAGCTGGCGGTTGAATATCTTGAACCCAAAATACCGTATCGCGAAACCATTACAAAGACTGCGCGTGCGGATTACCGGCATAAAAAACAGTCAGGGGGGGCCGGGCAATTTGGTGAAGTACACCTGATCGTAGAACCTTATTACGAAGGTATGCCGGCACCGGATACTTATCGTTTCGGTGGACAGGAATATAAAATGAATGTGCGCGACACGCAGGTGATTGACCTGGATTGGGGTGGCAAATTAGTATTTGTAAATTGTATCGTGGGAGGAGCGATTGATACCCGCTTCCTGCCGGCTATCCTCAAAGGGGTCATGGCCCGTATTGAGCAGGGACCGTTGACCGGATCGTATGCACGTGACGTACGCATTTGTGTATATGATGGAAAAATGCACCCGGTAGATAGTAATGAAATCTCCTTTATGCTGGCAGGCCGGAACGCATTCAGTACAGCCTTTAAAGAAGCCGGGCCAAAGATTCTTGAACCGATCTATGATGTAGAAGTCTCTGTTCCGGGTGACTATATGGGAGACGTAATGGGGGATCTCCAGGGACGCCGCGCCATGATTATGGGAATGAATAGTGAAAAAGGATACGAAAAACTTTTAGCGAAAGTACCATTGAAAGAAATGTCTAACTACTCAACTTCTTTAAGTTCACTGACAGGAGGACGGGCCTCATTTACGATGAAGTTTGCTTCCTATGAACTGGTTCCTTCCGATGTACAGGATAAATTGTTGAAGGAATACGAAGAGAGTCAGGCTGACGAGTAAGTAATAATTAATTAATTGAAAGAAAGAGGAGGCTTCGGTTTCCTCTTTTTTTTGTTTGTTCGTGTGAAATTAAAACTCTTTCTTTAACTGTTCCAGTATCTTGAATACGGCCGGACAGGTTTCGGCATTTTTAATAGTCAACGTATGGATCTGGAAAAACTTTTTACGGTCCGTATGCGGATATTCCCGGCAGGCTTTCGGCCGGTTTTCGTAAATACTGCAATAATTGTCTGAACAGAGGAATGGACAAGGCATTTCCTTGAATACATAATCTTTATCCTCATCAATCCGCAGGTATTTATTCACTACTTCATGCGGTTTTAGCCGGAGAACAGATGCCATTTTCTCAATATCCCGGTCTGTTAGCCGTGGCCCCAGACTACGGCAGCAGTTCCCACATGCCAGACAATCCATATCATCAAATACCTCTTCATGGAGAGCATGAATAACGTCATCCAACTCCCGTAATCGGTTTTTCTTTATTGATTTGAAGAACTGACGGGTCTCTTTTTCTGTTTTTTTTGCTCTTTCGGGCAGTGAAGTCAAGTCCATATTTATGATTGGAATACAAAGGTAATGGTTTACAGTTTTCCCTCCAAGTATCCCTATGTAACTGTTTGTCATTAACAGCGGGCAGGATATCTGCGGGAAAAAACTATATTTGTTTTTGAAAAGAAAAGATTTTTATATTTAATACATTCATATCCAATGAAAAAGTGGCTGCTTGTGCTCTTTCTGATTATTTCTGTTGCTTATCTGCTGTTTGCTGTGAACACCGTATGGCCTGACCGGATGGGTAAATCATCGACCAAAGATACACCTGTCAATGGTAGAACGAGGTTAGTCCTGGAAATTGATTATCAGGATGCTTTACGTTCGCTATTGTTCTTCAGTTATGCTTCTGATGAATCTTTTAACAAGGCTCTTGAAGCCGCTGTGAGCCGGAAACAAACCGGAAAAAAAGATTTTGTTGACCTGTTTGCGGAAGAATATAGAAAACTAAACGAAGAGGTTCCCTTAGCTGCCCTTTTCAGTACATACGAAATGCGGGACCGTATAACAGATGAGAGCTCTGATACAGAAGTGATCCAGGTACTGAAAGAGGAATTAGAAACTATATCGCGTAATACCTACCTCACTTTACTTGCCCGTCTTTCCCGTTTTGGAATGGAAGATGCGATCCCTGAATATGTAAATAAAGGACGGTTTCTAATAACCTTACCCGGTGTAAAGGATACGGAACGTATCCACTCTTTTTTATTGAGTAAGGGTAATCTGGAATTCTGGGAGACATTTGATTGCAGTGAGATTTTCTCTGCTCTGGAATCAGTCGATCACTATTTAGCATCTATCCGGCAACAGGCTATTCAGGAAGATGAAGCCGGACTGGTTTTGCCTGAAGATGAAAACCCTTTGTTTTATTTACTGAATACAGCTTTTTCACAAGGAGTGGATATCGGATATGCAGAGGAAAAAGATATAGATAAACTGAATGAATATTTTAGTATGCCTCAGGTAAAAGATTTATTACCCCGCAATCTTATTTTTAAATGGTCGGCTAAGCCTCTGCAGGATAATAGTTCACTTTTTAAACTGTATGATATAAAGAGTACATATTATAATTATAGGCCGCCTTTAACAGGAGAGGTAATAATTGATACCAGGTCAGTTGTTGATACGTATTGCAAAACGGATAGCTATCTGATTGACGTGCTTCTGAATAAAACCGGTACGGAAATGTTTGCAAAATTAACCAGAGATAATATAGGAAGAGAGATTGCTATTGTGTTAGACAATCGCGTCTGTTGTGCTCCAATAATTCAGGATGAAATTACCGGAGGATATTTGAAGGTTTCAGGTGATTTTTCAAAAGAAGAAGCAGAAGATCTGGCAGCTATATTGAAGACCGGCAGCCTGGCGGCTGCCGTTTGTGTCCTGGAGGAAGAGATATTTGAGTGAAGAATGGAAAGCCTTTATTGCCCGATCGCCTGTTCCAGGTCAGCGAGGATGTCATCTATATGTTCGATGCCTACGGATAGGCGGATCAGGTCCGGGGCTACTCCGGCTTCGACTAATTGTTCGTCGGTTAATTGACGGTGTGTGTGACTGGCCGGATGCAGTACTGACGTACGGGCATCAGCCACATGGGTAACGATGGCAATGAATTTGAAACTGTCCATCACACGAATGGCTTCTTCCCTTCCACCTTTCAGACCGAATGACAGAACACCACACGAACCGTTCGGCAGGTATTTTTTAGCCAGTTCGTAATATTTATTGTCCTCCAGTTCCGGGAAGTTTACCCAGGCAACTTTCTTATTTTGTTGCAACCATTTCGCCACAGCCAGTGCATTTTTGCAATGTTGAGGCATACGAAGGTGCAGGGTTTCCAGACCTATATTCAACAGGAATGAATTATGTGGGGAAGGAATCGCACCCAGATCCCGCATCAGTTGGCTGGTAGCTTTGGTGATGAATGCACCTTTGCCAAAGGCTTTTGTGTAGGTCAAACCGTGATAAGAGGGATCGGGTTCACACAGACCGGGATATTTATCAGCATATTGCTCCCAGTCAAAATTACCACTATCCACAATACACCCGCCCACACTGGTTGCATGACCGTCCATGTATTTGGTGGTAGAGTGTGTAACAATATCTGCACCCCATTCGATGGGGCGGCAGTTGATAGGGGTTGGGAACGTGTTGTCAATCACCAAAGGGACCCCCTGGCTATGGGCAATCCGGGCAAACTTCTCGATATCCAGTACCATAACACCCGGATTTGAGAGTGTTTCGCCGAACATCAGTTTCGTATTGGGTTGGAAAGCTTTTACAATTTCTTCTTCCGGTGCATCCTGGTCAATAAATGTACAGTCAATCCCCAGCTTTTTTAGAGTAACAGACAGGAGGTTATAAGTACCACCGTAAATGGTAGACGCACTTACGATATGATCTCCGGCCTGGCATATATTGATAACCGTGAAAAAGCTGGCTGCCTGTCCGGACGAGGTCAACATACCTGCTACACCTCCTTCAAGAGCTGCAATCTTAGCCGCTACCGCATCATTGGTAGGATTCTGTAAGCGGGTATAAAAATAGCCACTCTCTTCCAGATCAAACAGTTTTGCCATCTGTTCACTGGTTTCATATTTGAATGTAGTACTCTGATAAATGGGTAATACCCGTGGCTCTCCTTTTTTAGGTGACCATCCTGCCTGTACACAAAGGGTCTCTGGTTTTAATTTCTCTGACATAGATTTCTGATTAATTATTGATTTTGTTTGGATTACAAAAGTAATTAGTTTGGTGAGTTTTCCATTTGATAGTAAAAGTTTTTTTCTTTATGAACATAATTCCTTTGTGGCAGTTTGGTCTGAATTATTAAACAATAAATCCTTTTTTTTCGTTATTCATTGAAAAAGTTTATCTTTGTGTTATGCTTAGAGTAATTTCCCATATTGAGCAGTTGTTGCACCAGCATGATTGTGTGATCGTGCCGGGCATTGGTGGTTTTATGACACAGGTTGTGGGTACGGAGTGGAATGCAAAGTTGCACGTTTTCTCTCCGGAGCATAAAGAGGTGGTATTTAACGCATCCCTGCAGCATAATGATGGTCTGTTGGTTGAATCTTATATGAAAGAATATGAGGCAGACTTTAAAACCGCCGGGAAGATGGTAGAAGAGGATATCCGGAAACTAACAGGTTTTCTGGAAGAACATGCTTTTGTGCAGTTGGGCCATATCGGGAAATTAGTACAGGCGGCGGGCGGACAATTGTTGTTTGAACGAATTGATTCTTTTCTTCCTCATCCGGAAAGTCTGGGCTTGCCGGTCTTTCAATTGAAGACGGTTCAGCAGTTACAGAAAGAAGAAGAGGCGTTGTTGATTGCCCGTCAGAAACAGGAAAAAGAGATTATCTATATACCGGTTCGCAGAAAGTTGTTAAGAGGCATCACGGCAACGGCGGCAGCGGTAGCACTTTTCTTTCTGTTTTCTCCTCAGATAAAAGATGTGGAACGCAGTACATATTCCGCCGGAGTCTCTTCGTGGGTAACCGGGTTTGAATATCCTTCTGTGGTCCCGGCAGAAACACCGGAAGTAGTTGTGGTAACAGAAGAAATACCGGTGGCAGAGGAAAAAACAGAGGAAGTCGCTCCCCAACCCAACCGGAAGATGTACCATATTGTCATAGGTAGTTTTGCTACGGATAGAGAAGCCGATACCTTCTTTCAGAAGAAAGATGTAAGTGCATTCCCACGTTTAAACCGTATTACACGGAATGAACGGGTACGGGTATATGCAGACCGCTTTGATAACCGCGAAGAGGCAGAGGCTTATCTGGAAGTGGTGCGTCAGACCACCTCTTATAAAGATGCCTGGTTATTTATCAGCCGTTAAAAATACCCCGTTCCCTTTTGACTTTTCAATTAGATACAAATAACAAAGAATTTCAGGATGCACTACAGCTCATCACGCATACCCGTCAATCTGTTTTTCTGACCGGAAAAGCAGGGACAGGGAAATCTACCTTCCTGAAATATATTTGTGCCTATACCAAAAAGAAACATATTGTACTGGCTCCTACCGGCATCGCGGCGATCAATGCAGGAGGAGTGACAATGCACTCTTTCTTTAAACTTCCGTTTCGTCCTATCCTGCCGGATGACCCTGACCTGAGTTTAAAAAGCGGACGTATCTTTGATTTCTTCAAATACCGGAAAGAACATCGTAAAATTATAGCAGAAGTCGAACTGATCATTATTGATGAGATCTCGATGGTACGTGCGGATATTATTGACTGTATAGACCGTATCCTGCGTGTCTATTCCGGTAATATGCGGTTGCCTTTCGGAGGAAAACAATTGTTGTTTGTCGGGGATGTGTATCAGTTGGAACCGGTTGTGCCCAGTGACCAGAAAGAGATCCTCAGCCTGTTTTATAAAACCCCTTTCTTCTTTTCTGCAAAGGTATTTCAGGAAATCAATCTGGTACCTATTGAATTACAGAAAGCGTACCGGCAAACCGACCCCGTGTTTCTGAATATTCTGGACCATATCCGGAATAACAGTGCCCGTGAAGCAGAATTGCGTACACTGAATGAACGCTATTTCCCTTCGTTTAATCCGAAGAATGAAGACATGTATATCACTCTGGCGACACGCCGTGACCAGGTCGATTATATCAATGAGAAAAAACTGGCTGAGTTACCGGGGGAAGAAGTCGTATTGCCCGGTAAAATAGAAGGTGATTTCCCGGAATCTTCTTTGCCTACCCAGTTAAATCTCAGCCTGAAAGAACAGGCACAGGTCATCTTTATTGACAATGACCATGAACGCAGATGGGTGAATGGTACGCTGGGTATCATCTCCGGAATCGATGAAGACGGACATGTGTTTGTCTTGCTGGAAGACGGCCGGGAATATCTGGTAGAACCCACTTCATGGCGCAACTACCGCTATAAATATAATGAGAAAGAGAAACGCATTGAAGAGGAGATCATTGGAACATTTGAGCAGTTGCCCATCCG
Organism: Tannerellaceae bacterium; assembly: GCA_021201565.1. Taxonomy (GTDB): domain Bacteria; phylum Bacteroidota; class Bacteroidia; order Bacteroidales; family Tannerellaceae; genus UBA4116. Next base: position 2,078 of record JAJQES010000305.1, on the reverse strand, counting down.
GCTTGCCTGGGCCATTACTGTCCACAAAAGCCAGGGATTGACATTCAGCCGCGTGGTGGTGGACCTGACCGGAGGAGTCTTTGCAGGAGGACAAACATACGTCGCGCTGAGCCGGTGTACTTCCCTGGAAGGATTGGTATTGACCCATAAAATATCTTCACGGGATATTTTTGTCCGTAGAGAAATAGTAGAGTTTGCCCTTATCTTCAACAACCGTGACCTGATCAACCGCAGTCTGGAAGAAAGTGCGGCGGAATTATTATATGTAAAAGCACTTAAACAATTTGATGAAGGAAAGATCTCTGAGGCAGTCGAATCGTTTGCTGCTGCTGTCGGGAAACGGAATGAGTTGAAGCAGGAGACCACTCGCCGGCTGATGAGACGGAAGCTGTACCGGATAAAAACCCAGGAAGAAGAGATAAAAAAACTGAGAGCTGCGTTACAGGAGCAACAGGAAGTTCTGAAAGAGTATGCCCGTGAATATTACCTGATGGGCAATGAATGTATTACCACTGCCAGGGATGCCCGTGCGGCCATTCGTAATTTTGATAAAGCGCTAAAAATGAATCCGCGGTTTGTGGATGCCTGGGTGCGCAAAGGAGTTACACTCTTGGATATAGATGAAACATACGAGGCCCATGTTTGTCTGAATGAAGCGGTCCGTCTGAGTCCACTCTCTTTTAAAGCACGCTATAACAGAGGCAAGTGTCATCTGCGTCTGAAAAACTATGAAGAAGCTATTATTGATTTTCTAAAGGCCATCACGATCAAAGAAACCCATGCTCCCGCACATGATTATCTGGCAGAAGCATACGAAGGAACAGGAAAACAGGAAGAAGCCCAAAAACACCGGGACATAGCCGAAGATCTGCGTAACTCAAAAAAGTAGCTTCTATTCCTTACAGATAATATCTACAGAAATGTTTTTTTTGTTGAAAAGTTTGCCACTTTGCTACCACTTCCCTGTTAATAAATTCGCTACCAACATATTAACCCTCTAAAAAAGTGTAGCAAAGTATGATGCAAAGTGATGCAACCTCTTTATTTTGCTACCCTTTTGGCTATTTTGCTCTTAGTTAGAGGGTATTTATCCTCTTTTTTGTTGTAGTTTTTCTCCTATATACCCTTACTGCTTTTTTCATCCGTACCGTAGAATGTGAGGGTAAACAGTGCTACTTGTAGGTTCCTGTCCCGGGTCAGCAACGTTACTGACCCGGGACGTGTTACTAAAATAAGAGTAGTTAACCCGAAAATCACAGGCAGGAAAAAAGGAAAAGGTGAGGAACTGTTTTCTACATGAGTTCCTTGTTATGCAGACCAGCCCGGTCTCTATAGGTTTTTGATCGTAAATAAAATAATCCCCGATGGCGATTTAGAAATAGCCCAGCCTCGGGCGAAGCAACTACCCCTGGGTAAGGAATCACCAACCCACCTCAACCCTAAAAGGGTGGCATCTATCCCGGAATTCTGTGTGCAACGCTTTCAGCGTTGAAATAGGAGTGGATGTTTTTCACCCGGGGTGTGGCTACGCCCTACCCCGGGCTATTTCTTACTTCCTTACAGGAATAAAACCCGCTGACTTGCTGGCGCGGATCTCTGAATTAGTGGTGGCCGGAAGATGTAAAGTCCCGAAGGGACGGCCTATCTTAGCCCAGGACAACGTCCTGGGTAGTAGTATATTGTTATATAGTAGTGCTGTAAGCACGGCTTAAGAATACAAATAGGCCAGGCAGTTTGTTTTCAGTCATTCCTTCAGGACTCACAAGAGCTAATATACTCAACCCCGGCACTTACGTGCCGGGCTAACATGAGACGTACCTCCGGTACTCAAAATCTTCCGGCCACCACTAATCTCTGAATCCGTACCATATTACAATAGAGTGTAAGGCACGGAATCGGAATTTCGCGCCAGCATATGGGTTCCGCCCCAGCCTATAAGACCACGCCAAGAGTTGCCGGGATTTAATCCTTTTTTCTCTGGTTTCTGACTGAAAAACTCCCTTATTTTTAAGGGATACGGGTGAAACGGGTAGCAAAATAAAGAGTTTGCATCACTTTGCATCATACTTTGCTACACT
>JAJQES010000162.1 GCA_021201565.1 Tannerellaceae bacterium | reverse complement strand
AGATAAATTATTTGAACAATTACACAAAAATGAAATAGAAAGCAGCAAAAAATATTTTGACATATAATTTTCGAATTAACAATTTATATTGAAATGATATATATTCATTGATTTTAATAAATAGAAAGTATTAAATTTATATTACTAAATATCAAAACAAACTTCTCCTATAAATTAAATATTAAAACAAAGATATAATAAAAATGGAAATAAATTCTTTTTATCAGTATCTAAACATAACTATTTGGCTCAAAGTGATCTTGTAAAAATTTTAATCCAATATTCTACAAGCTCAAATCAGAAATTTAGAGAAAATTTTACGGTTGAAAGTCGGTTTTTTAAGTTATGATATAAAATATTACTTTACCCTTTTTGGTTGATCCGTTCTACGGTTTTGACTCCTTTTACTGTTTTTATTTTGTTGCTTAGAATGCCTAAAGTATGCGTATCCTGTACCAGTACGGCAAAGTTCCCCTGGAAGAATCCATCTATAGAATCTATGTTGAGGGAGCGTAACGTAACTCCGTTTTCCTTGCTGATGACGGAGGTAATATTACTGACGATGGTGATATCGTCCCGTCCGATCACCCGTAAAGTAACCACATATCCACTATTGCCTTTTCCACTCCACCGGGCTTTGATGATCCGGTATCCGAACCGGGTAAACATTTCCTGTGCGTTTGGGCAGTCCATCCGGTGGATTTTAATCCCTTTGGTGGATACGAAACCAAACACTTCGTCTCCGTAGATCGGATTACAACATTTGGCCAGTGTATATTCAATTCCTTTCAGGTTCTGATCTAAGACAAGGACGTCCTGGCGGCTGGAGATTTCTTCGACTTCGGTGGTTGCTACAAAATCTTCTGCACTTCGTATACCGGTATGATCCAGTACCTCTTTCTCTTTTTTTTCCAGTTCCAGATATTCTTCTATGACCTGGTTGGGATCCAGTTTTTCTTCAGAGATATCCAGATAGAAGTCTGTAACGGTTTTGTAACCTTTCTTTTTGATATACCGCATGAAGACTCCTTCATCCGTATCAATCTTCCGGTTCTTAAATCGCCGTTGTAGCATCTCTTTGGCGAACTCGGCATTTTTCGCAACCTCTTCCCGGAGAGATTGTTTAATCTTTACTTTGGCTTTGGAAGTTGTTACAAATGTTAACCAATCCCGTTTTGGTGATTGAGTAGGAGAGGTGAGCACGGAAACTGTGTCACCATTATTAAGTACGTATTTAATAGGAACGTTTTTCTCATTTACCTTAGCAGAGACACATTTGCTTCCCAATTGGCTGTGAATCGCAAAGGCGAAGTCCAGTACAGTGGCTCCTTTGGGCAGTTTGATGAGGTCGCCGGTGGGAGTGAATACATAAATTTCATCTTTGTAGAGATCCATTTTGAATTCCTGCATCAGATCGTGTGGAGTTGCATCCGGACTTTTGGCTTCAAGGGCCATCCGTACATTCGTCAGGAACTCATCCAGTCCACTTTCGGCTTTGACCCCTTTGTAGCGCCAATGGGCTGCCAGTCCTTTTTCCGCGATCTCGTCCATGCGCCGGGTGCGGATCTGTACCTCTACCCATCGTTTCTGGGGACCCATTACGGTAATGTGCAAACTTTCATACCCATTGCTTTTGGGTATAGATATCCAGTCTTTCATCCGGTTAGGGTTGGGTTGGTACATATCGGTGATGATGGAGAACACCTGCCAGCAGTCCGAACGTTCTTTGTCCGGCAAACTATCCAGTACGACCCGGATGGCGAAGAGATCATAAATCCCTTCAAATTCAATATTTTGCTTTTTTAGCTTATTATTGATCGAATGGATCGACTTGGTACGCCCTTTGATATCAAATTTGAGTCCGGCTTCTTTCAGTTTCTGTTTGACCGGCGCAATGAATTCCGCGATATAGATGTCCCGTGACTGTTTGGTTTCATTCAGTTTCTGTTTGATAAATGCAAACTGCTTCGGGTCTGTATATTTGAGGGAAAGGTCCTCGAATTCACTTTTTATTTTGTAGAGCCCTAACCGGTGTGCCAGGGGAGCATATAGGAAGGACACTTCCATTGCCAGACGGATCCGGTCGTTTTCTTCTTTCAGTTGTTTGCCTGCCCGCATCATGTATAAACGGTCGGCGATCATTAACAGGATCACCCGCACATCTTCTGCAAATGAGAAAAGCAGCCGGTGAAAGTTCTCAGAGTTGACAGCCGTATTTTTTGAATACAGATCAGATGTTCTCAACAAACGTTCAATCATCAGTACTGCGTCTTCTCCAAATGTCTTTTTTACCTCATCTAACGTGATAATGTTTTTAAAAACCGGCCGGTAAAGAAGAGTTGCGATAATGGAAGTACGCTTCAGCCCGATCTCATTCGCTGCGATCAGGGCTGTGTCAATATTACGAAGCAGTCCGTTGATCCCGTTTTTATCTCTTCCGTAACAATCCTGTGCGATAACCTGTTGCATCAGTCTCCGCATTTTAGGAATGTCATCCTCCCTGAGATAAGATTTCAGTGATCTGAATAATTGCCTGTAAGAAGAGAAGAATTTTTTCTTTTCTATTGCTGTAAAGAAAGGCTCAGTAACCATAACAATCTTCTTAATAAAAATAATAATACATATTTTCCCTTTTGGGACTTCCTTACCCACCCAAATAACTATGTAAAATTATCTTTTTTCCGGGAAAAACGGGCTGTTTTTATCTCTTATTT
>JAJQES010000453.1 GCA_021201565.1 Tannerellaceae bacterium | reverse complement strand
TTTTTATAGGGAAACCTGGGATGGTTTTGAAACTAAAAATTTAATCTGTTTCAATATGAAAAAAATAAATGTGTTCTGGTTCGTCGTGATTACTGTTTTAACAGGGGCCTGTTCAAACTCTTCTTCAACTTCATTTAGTGAAAATGGCATCTCCTTTACCTGTCCTGCCGGATGGATCGTTGATGAAAAGGCAGAGATTGAAGAGGGATTTTATGTGTGTGCGGAAAAGGAAGGAACGAATGATAGTGGTATGTTTATGGTAATGGCGTTTAATGACAGAATTGATCCGGATATTTATATTAATACGTATGAAGCTGAACTGAATGGGCAGGGGGTATTTGATAACCTCTCCTTTTCTTCTATCCTGCCGGCCAGTTATGGTATGTATGAAGGTTCGGGGGCTACCTATACGGCTTCTGTTATGGGTGTTGATTTTCAGGGGAAAATAACCATGTTTGAGGTGGACGGAAGATCCGTTTGTATCACGACACAGGAAGCCCTGGAAGACCGGCGGAAAAACAATACCGGCTTTAAAACCATTGAAGAGAGTTTCAGGGTGGAGTAGGTAAGTGCATTCATGCAGAAACTTAGTATAAAAAGCAGTCTTTGTTCCCGCACTTGATGCGGGACCGCATCAGAACTGACGGTATCCTGTTCTTATAATTGTAACTAAGGTCAGTTCTAATGCGATCCCCGATCGGAGCCGGGGAACAAAGACTGTTTTTTTCTTGCTAACAAACAAGATAGTTTTTTACTTTTGTAATAAATATAAAAACAACTCTGGCAAATACGAAAAAACAGGTGGCTTTAAAACTAATTCATACGGCGGACTGGCATTTGGGACAGACCTTTTTTGGGTATGACCGTGAACCGGAACATGATGCTTTTCTGACCTGGCTGGTCAATATGATCCGGGAGCAACAAACAAATGTCTTATTGATTACGGGAGATATCTTTGATGTGGCGAATCCATCGGCCGCTTCCCAACATCGCTTTTTCCGGTTTCTCCGGGAAGCTCATTCGGCTCATCCAGCTTTGCAGATCCTTGTAACTGCCGGTAACCATGATTCGGCTGCCCGTCTGGAGGCTCCGGTTCCTTTAATGGAGGAACTCAATACACGGATTGTTGGCTATATCCGGCGTACACCTGAAGGAGAGATCGATTTTGACTCTTTACTGATTCCGCTCCTGAATGGAAAAGGGGAGCAGGAGGGATGGTGTATGGCTGTTCCTTACCTGCGCCAGGGAGATTATCCGTCTCCGGCTGAGGAGGAGACGGATTCGTACATTGGAGGAGTCAGCCGTATGTACCAGTCTTTGTGTAAATATGCTATGGGCCGTAAAAAGCCGGAGGAGGCTCTTATCGCGGTCGGGCATCTGCATGCGACCGGCGCTGAAATGTCTCAGAATGACCGGAGTGAACGGGTGATTATGGGGGGACTGGAATCGGTCCCTGTAACTGCTTTCCCGGAACAGATTACTTATACGGCATTGGGACATATCCATAAGGCACAACGGATTGGTGGACGGGAGAATGTACGCTATTCCGGTAGTCCGTTGCCTATGTCTTTTTCGGAAATTAATTACCTTCACCAGCTCATTCATATTTATATAGAAAAAGGACAAATTCTGTCTATTGAACCTCAGGCAATACCCGTTACGGTTCCGTTGATACGTGTGCCTGCTAAACCGTTATCCCCTCCGGAAGTACTGGAGGCCCTGGAGACCCTGGAGGAGCGCGGGGATACCCCGGACTTTTTATGGCCTTACCTGGAAGTGCAGGTGTTGTTGACTGAGCCTGACCCGGCTTTCCGTCACCGGGTAGAAGAGGTGCTGGAAAATAAAATGGCTCGTTTGACCTCTATTGTCCCTTCTTATCCGCAAACAGAAGAACGCGAGAGGTTGTCGGCCCTGTCATTTGAGGAGTTGCAACAGATTGATCCGGTGGATATGTTGAAACATGCGTTTGCCCTCAAATACGGCAATGAGTTGCCGGAGGAGATAGAGAATATGTTTAAAGGGGTATTGCAGGAGGTGGAATTATGAAAATACTGGCTATACGGGGGAAAAATATTGCTTCGCTGGAAGGGGAGTTCGCGATTGATTTTACAACCGATCCGTTACTCTCAACCGGGATCTTTGCTATCTCGGGTCCTACGGGTGCCGGGAAATCTACTTTGCTGGATGTGATGTGTCTGGCTCTTTTTGCAAAGACACCCCGGACCTGTCAGGCGAAAGAGAATAAAATTTATGTCCGGGATGTCAATGAAGAGGTGTTGCCACAAAGTGATCCCCGCTTTTTGTTACGCCGGGGAACTTTTTCCGGGTATGCCGAGGTTGATTTTCTGGGAATGACCGGCTATATCTATCGTGCCCGCTGGTCGGTGGGACGTGCCAGGGATAAAGAGAACGGGAAGTTACAGAATTACCGGATGACGCTTTATAACCTGACTAAAGAGGAAGAAGAACAGGGGAGAAGATCGGATATTATGGACCGGATCGAGGAACTGGTCGGACTAACCTTTGAACAATTTACCCGTTCTATCCTGCTGGCGCAAAATGATTTTTCTACCTTTTTGAAAGCAGACCAGGGTGAAAAAGCTTCCCTGCTGGAAAAGCTGACCGGAACGGAACATTATTCGCTGATCTCTAAACGGGTGTTTGAAAAGACTGCGGAGGCAAAGAGCGCGTATGACCAGGTATATGTTCAGATTGCCGGCATTGAATTGTTACCGGAGGAGGAAGAAAAAAGCCTGTTGGAAAAAGTCACGGAACTGACCGGGCAACTGCAACAACTGGACCGTCTGAAAGCCTCCAAACAGGAACTGGCAGAAAAAGTACAGGCCTCTGCCAGGTTAATAGAGGAGAAAAAGAAACAGCAGCGAGAGACTACCGCCCGCCAGGAACAGTTGGTGACCCGTTTGCTGGAAACCAATCAACAGATTGAAAAAGAGAAAGAAGAACGGCTCAAAACGGAAGAAACTTACCGTAAACTTTTGCCGGATATCCGGCAGGCTACTGAGTTGGATATAGAGATCCGTTCGTTTATTCCTGTGGTGGAAGAAGCGAAAAAACAATGGCAACAGGCGGAGGAGATACGAAAGACCACTTACAACCAAATCAACCGGCTGGAGATAAAATTAAAACAGGATGAAGAACTGCTGGCCAAGTTGCGGGATTGGTTTCATAAATACCGTGATAAAGAGAAAGTTTCAAACCAGATAGAGGCTCTTCTCATACACCTGGATGAGGCGTTTGCTGTGCGGCAGGGATTACAACAACAGGAGAAAAAGATAGAGGGGTTCCGGAAAGAAAAGACGAATATCCTTTCCCAATTAGAGAAGGTGAACCGTTCCGTCCAGGAGAAGGAGAACTTCTGCCGTGTGCTGGAAGAGAAATTAAAGCACGAAGAGGAGCAGCAAAAAGCGGTCATACGGGAAGAGCTTGAGAAAGAGGCTGCTACCACTCGTGCCATGAGAGAACAATTGTTACTGGAACAGGCCCGTTTTATCACGGAGGGGGATATCCGTACGCTCCGGGATAAACTGGTGGAAACTGAGCCATGTCCTGTGTGTGGAAGCCGGGAACATCCGTATGCTTCCCCGGCCGTATATGAAGAAGCCAATGAGCGGACCAGGCAGATTGCAGCCTGTACGCTCCGGTTGGGTGAATTGGAAAAGCAGTTGCAGGAGTATCAAAAGCGTCAATCCGGAATTGAGCAGTTACGCCGCCAATTGATGCAACAGGAAAAAGAGTTATCCCAGGTCAAAACCCAACAGGCGGATTTGCGGAACAAGGACGTTCTATTGTCCGGGCAACTGGAAGCGGAACAAGCCGTAACTCTGGATTACCACGCAAGGCTCACCCGTTCCCTGAACGGAACGTCTGCTTTGTTTGGGAATGATGACTGGCAGGAAAACTGGAAAGCCGGTCCGGAAAGTTTCCGGAGTAAGCTGGTAGAATTTGCGGAAGGATGGAACCGTAAAAAAGAACAGATCAAAGAGGCAGAGAAGCAGTCTGAAATATGCCGGGCTGAGATAAAAATAAAACAGGAGTCTCTCCAAAAGGAAGAGGCAGTTTTGACACAATCCCACCGGAATTATCAGGAAAAACAAACAGCGTATGACCGGCTGTTACAAACCCGTAAACAGTTATTGAAGGGTAGACCTGCTCAACAGGTCGAAGAGGAAATTACTTTGCGGATAGAGCAGCACCGCAAACAGGAAGGGTTGCTGCAAAACCGTTCCCGGGAAGAAGCTACCCAGGTAGACCAGACGAAAGGAATCCTGTCCCAGATTGCAAAAGAGGTGGAGGAGACGGAATTTATCTGGAAGGAACAAACGGAAAAATTACAGGCATGGATGGAAGTTCATAATGTTTCTCCGGAAGGATGGACTATCGAACAGCAATCTGAGCAAATGAGTAAACAGAAATCAGAATGTGATTTCCGTTTGCGTACGCATGCTGAAAATCTGAAACGGATTGCCGGTTTTCAGGTAGAACTGGACCGTTGCCGGGATAAATATGAAAAGTGGGCCAAACTGAATGATCTGGTCGGATCGCATGATGGAGGCAAATTCCGGAAAATTGCCCAGGGATATACCCTGGATGTCCTGATCACGTATGCGAATGTCCAGTTAAAAAATCTGACTCACCGCTACCGGTTGGAACGGGTGCCGGATACACTGGCCTTACAGGTGATTGACAGGGATATGTGTGATGAAATACGGACCGTTCATAGTTTGTCGGGAGGAGAATCGTTTCTGGTTTCGCTGGCACTGGCATTGGGTCTTTCGTCACTCTCCTCTAACCGGATGAAAGTGGAAAGCCTGTTTATTGACGAAGGATTCGGTTCACTGGATAGTGATACATTACGGGTGGCGATGGATGCACTGGAAAGTCTCCGGACCCAGGGACGCAAAATCGGTGTTATCTCCCACGTACAGGAAATGACCGAACGTATTCCGGTACAGATCCGTGTGAGCCGTTCGGGCAATGGACGGAGCTATCTGGAGATTCTATAAAGAGAATTTTGTCCTTTTTACCGGATGGTATAAGCGACTGTGTACCCTGTTCCGCTACATATCTGACTGTCCCGGATCGTGTAGGCGACTGTATAACCCGGACCTGTGCAAACTTTATTGTCCCGGATGGTATAGGCGACAGTGTATCCTGTCCCGGTACAGATCTGATGATCCCGGATCGTGTAAGCGACTGTATACCCTGTACCTGTGCAAATTTTATTGTCACGAACCGTATAAGCAACTGTATAGCCGGTTCCCGTACAAATCTTTTTAGTGCCGGTGGTTGCATCGGTACTATGTATATATGCAAGTGAACTGATTGTAATCAGTAGTAAAGTAAATAAACAAACTGCTCTTTTCATCTCTCCGGTTTTAATGATTTATGAATTGGATGGCTTAACCGGTAAAAAGTTTAACCATCAGCGCCGTAAAAATAATGATTTTTATTTTTGTAATGAACCTGTTCCCCAACTTGATTGGGGACCGCAAATGGAACATACCGGTTCATCAGGAAGAGCAGGCCTTATCCTGTTTTAATTTGTGACTCAAACCGGTTCTAATGCGGTCCCCGGTCAAGCCGGGGAACAAAGAATTTGTTTTTCCGATCCTTATTTTACTCTTCGATGATAATCCGGAAACCTACATTGAAAGGGCGCTGCCAGGGATAGTAGGCTTTGCGGGAGGCAGCGGTCGCGTCTTTGGGACGTTCAATCCACGAACCTCCACGGACTACTTTCTTTTCTTCTCCGGATTCACTTTCTTTTAATGGATACTTCTGAAAAGAGGAGCGGGTCCACTCGGCTACGTTTCCATGCATATCAAATAGTCCCCATGGATTGGGGGTATAAGAAGCCACCGGGGCGGAAATCAGTTGTCCGTCGTTTACCTCCCGGACTTTGGGTTGGTAGTCCCAATAGGTGCGCATGGGATCAGTAGGAGACATCGGACGTGGGTTTACGCCGGTTACAGCCAGATCAACGAGTGTGCTGTCTGCCAGGTTTTCATACATACTAAAGTCTGTTGTGAGCGAACCATACCAGAAAGGGGTATCATTTCCTGCCCGGGCTGCCCATTCCCACTGGGTTTCTGTGGGTAAGGCAATGTTTTCACCAGTGAGTGCTTTTACTTCCCGGCAGAACGTGTTTGCTTCCTCCCAGCTCACCCGGACTACCGGTTGAGTTGCTTCATTGGCCGGATAACCGGGTGTCGTATGGTCTTTCCAGGTTTGCCCTATATACCGGCTATCATGTTCCGGGAAAAGAGTGGTAAACTGTTCATTGGTAATTTCTGTCCGGCTCATCCAGAATCCTTTTTTTACAGTTGTTTTGAAGGCCGGGGAAGTCAACGGTTGGTTGTTATCTCCCATAACGAAGGTTCCGGCCGGAATCCAGACAAAAGAAATATCCACACCGGGAGCAAGGGTTATTTTCTTTTCGTTTTGGTTCGCTGCTTCCTGTTTCTGTAGGGCCGTTTGGGGGTCGAATGGGAAGCCTTTCGCATGTACTGTTTTCGTTTTTGGGAATGCCTTTTGTTGAGGTGTCCGGGGTGTCCGGTCACTATTGGTTTTGAGCCAGGCAGCATAGTCTTCGATCTCTTTCTGCCAGTCTACTTTGGAATTGCTGTATTTTTCAGCTAACTCCTGGCGCCGTTTTACCTGGTCGATTCCGTTCAACGGTTGTAATTGGGTAAAGGCACCGAAGTAAGGTGCGTTTAGGTCAATCCAGGTATAGAGTGTCTGCAGATCTTCTTCCGGGAGTTCTATTCCGTGGTGGCCTGCTTCAAGGATACGGATTAGTTCACTGTTGTTGGCATAATATTCATACGGTTTGAGGACATAAATATCTGCTTCCGGCCCCTGCCGGTAAACATACGGGTGTAGGTTCAGATAGCTTTGGTCCATCCAGCGTTCTATTTTAGTGAGCCGTCCACGTTCGTATTTCACCATATTCCCCCCTCTCAGATCAGGTTGGGCCGATATGCCGTCATGGCAGGAGATACAATTGCGGTCCAGTACCGGTTGTACTTCCAGCGCAAAGGTAAAGGGACGTATACCCCCTTTGGGCGTGGTTAATGTACGGGGAGCCTGCGCGGATGCAAGGGTACGTTTGGGAAGTGGAATCGTATTCTGGTCTTCGTGGCATCCAATGCAGGAGACAATCTCACCCGGCATACCGGTCAGCCAGCTACGCATCCATTGAACGGCAGCTCCGTTTTCGTCTAATGGTTGAATAGAGATAGGGGTATTCGCCGGGACTTTGAACATAACAGATCCGTCCTCTTCTACCGGAACAGTACCCAATATCCGTTTAATGTCCCATCCACTCTGGATTCCCTGGGCGTCATGGTCGGAAGGAGATTTGATGTAGGCATATTCATAAGCAAAAATCCGCAGGGATTTTATTTTCCCCCGGGGAATGCCTATGGATCCTTCGCCTTCGTAAATATCCTGTATAAACAGGGTCGCTTCTTTCTCTTCCGGCTTTATCTTGGACGGAATTACCGGCGGCATTTCGGTTTCTTTTAACAGAATGGGCGAAGTCAGTCCTTCGCCTTCATATTCTGCAATCAGGGTCAGGTTATCGAATACATCCACCAGGTAGATCCCCCATAAACCGTCCGGGGATAATTTGGCTGCAGTCAGAAAATAATGATCGTTCAGCGGATAGGGTTTCATAAACTGAGGCCATACACCATTCACTAATTCATCTTTAATGATAGGAATAATCGGGCGATTCCGGAAGGGAAGTTCCTGGATCATCCCTTTTTCTTCTTTTCTCCCTTTTGCCGGATCAAAAATAATGAGCCGTCCGGAACGGGCTACGCCATGGTGTCCGGAAATAATACCGATAAAACGTCCGCTATGTTTGGATAAGGGTTTCATATCAAAAGTACTATTTGGAAAGTAGGATCCACTTCCGTACAATGCTTTGTTTTCAGTACCGTCCGGATTCATGTGCATAACGATGCGTGAAAAGTAGTGAGTGAGGTCCGTATATTCCCAACGGGTGTACATCAGCCGGCCATTGGGCATAACAATGGGCGACCAGTTCCCATCCTGGTCAAATGTTAACCGTTGGATAGCACCTGTTCCGGGATCGTAAGAGATCAAATTAGCTACGATATCATCTCCGTGTACACAGGGCACACCGTTGTAGCCGATGTTGGTGGTGGCAACTACTCTGCCGTCGGGCAGGTAATTGGCATCGCAAAACTCCAGGTCCGGTTCTTCGCTTTGTATTTTCTGTTGGAGATTTGTCCCGTCGGTACTCACTTCATAGATTTGCCATTTTCGCTCCTGGTCCAGAGAAGTGAACAGGATTTTATCTGCCTGCCAGTGTAATTGCATATCTGAAACCGGTGCATCAGACTCCGGTTTATAGATGGTAGTCGTTTGAATATCCTTTCTTAGGTTGGTTAAAAGGGAAATTTCAGCATCGTAGCCACTTCTTCTTCCGGAAAAGAGAGAGGAGTAATTGGCCGGAGCTGTTCCCAATTGGGGTCCCATGGAACGTCTGTCCCGGTCACCTAACTTATAGCGGGTAATAAGAATTTGATCTGTATCTAACAGTGGATTAGCCAGCATGATTTGCCGGTGTATTTTTTGCAATTCTTTTAGCCGGTTATATGCTTCGTCTGTGATTTGCTCCTGGTCGAGCAGGGGAATTGTTTTTTCATACAGTGTGTAAAAGGTTTTGTATTGGTTCTGTAATTGTCCGTATGTTTCTCCGGCTTCTTTTGCGATATCTTCCAGATAATCTTTTACGGCTTCCGGATGGATCCACCGGAGTTGTTCTTTCAGATTCTTTATTTGTAAGGTACGAATGGAATCTGCCTGCTGGCTGGCATACAAGGGAACGGAAAGTAGGACTTGAAATATGAATCCCCATACGATCCCGGAATTGGCTTTGAGAGTTTTCATGTTGTTGTTTGTTTAGATGTACACAAATATAATGATTAAGGCACAGATTCCATAGATTACAGGGTGATTAGTTTTAATAAAATCTGTGTAATCTGTGAAATCCGTGCCTGATTATATCGTCAGCTCCGTTTTATTAACGATTTTCCCAGCCTGGGTTTTGTTTCAGTTTGGGGTTCATAATAATTTCTTCCGTGGGGATCGGGAAGTAATAGCGGTAGTCGTCCCAGGGCAATACTCCATCTATGGTGTTGGAGTACGGACTGAACGGATAGCAAATAATGAATCCGTCTTCATCTATCCGGATATCTTTACCCACTGTCACACCGGCCGCGATCTCTGGTTTTTTATCATGGGTTCCGTCATATAAGTCTTCTACTGCTTTGAAGTTTATTCCGCGTAACGGTACGGTGAATAATGGTCCTGCTTTCCAGCGCATCAGGTCTTCATAGCGGTGATTTTCCATCGCCAGCTCTACCCGTCTTTCCCGGCGGATCTCACGTAAAAGCGGAGATACCGGATATTCTAATTTGTCGGCATAGATTTTATCCAATCTCGGATCGGCAGGTATCTGGCCTACTTTTAATTTAGCTGTCGGATATTTTGTGAAATCGAACCCGGCTCTTTCGCGTAGTGCGTTGATGGTCAGGTCGAGATCTTCCTGGCTCAGTGTCCCGTTCAGTTCGTATTTAGCTTCTGCATAGTTCAATAAAACTTCTGCATACCGGAATTCAATAGCTGACTGGATCCCATTGGTTACACGGTCCTGTTCAACCATATCTCCCATCCAGTGTTTAATCACCCGGTAACCGGATACCACTGCAGACCCTCCATTGTAGGCCAGTGAAGGATACGTGATCCCATTTTCTTCCAACGAAACCACACCGCCTACATATACCGAAACATATTCACCGGGTTTACAGATCGTTTGTGTCAGACGTGGGTCCCTGTTTTCCAACTCTGTCCATTTGCCATATCCGAGGAAGTTCGGATTTTTTTCATAGTTACCTTCTGTTCCCCCTGTGTAGATAGGACGTCCGTCAATGCAGAGATATTCGTCTACCAGGCCGCGGGTAGCACTCATTGCCTGACGGTTTGAGTTGTTCTGATCGTAATAACGTTGTGCGGCATGTCCTACTTCATTCTCAATATAGGTACGGGCCAGTATGACTTCGTTGTTATCGGACAGGTCAATAGCTGCAAACATTTTCCAGTAGGGATTAGTACCCTGGCTATATAAGGAGTATTTACCTAACAGAGCTTCGCAGGCTGTTATGGCTTCCTGAAGGAATTTACCGGCTGAATCCTGTAACCCTAATTCGGTGTGATATTTCCGGAATGTCCCTTCGTGCAGACAGATCCTTGCTTTCAGGAAGTTTGCCTGGTCTTTGTTTAAACGTCCTGCCTGTTCTTTCCCTTTTTCCGGCAGGTATTTTACCGCCTGGTTCAGGCACCATAGCACAGAATCCATAACCACTGTTCGTGAATCACGTGGAGCATACAATTCTTCGGAATCGGTTTGGAGATCCCGGCTTAACCAGGGTACATCTCCAAAATAAAGCACTTTCTTATAGTAATCCCATGCTTTGAAGAACCAGGCTTCGGAAGCATATTTTAATTTATCTTCCTCGTTCATGTCTGCTTTTTGATAATGAGTCAGGAAGTAGTTGATCCGCCGCAGGTTTGTCCAGTCCCAACCTGTATTTGCACTACCGGTAGGTGTTGTGTGTGTACCGGCTAACCGGGCATCTTCACTGCCTGACTTAACGGCATTGTCGGAGAACACATCTCCATACATAAGCGGACTTCCCAGTATATTGGTCGGGTAGGTTCTGCTGTCTGCCCATCCATCCTGATGGCCTATGATGTAAAGCGGATATAATCCGTTCAGGTAGAGTTTGAGGTCTTCCTCTGATTCCCAGAAAATATCATCTGTGATTTTATCCTGTGGAAATCTTTCCATAAAATCGTCGTTACATGCAGTAAACAGACCCAGAAATCCTATTAATAATAAATATATGTAGTGTTTCATCTTGTGTTTCATTTAAAGTTATTAAAATCCAACCTGTACACCGATTGCAACAGATCTCATCATCGGATAAGCAGAGGATACTACTTCCGGATCAAATACATCGGGGATACCGGTAATTTCAAATAAATTATATCCTGACAAATTTACCCGTACGCGGTCCAGTTTAATTTTGTTTACAATATGCTGCGGAAGGGTGTAGCCCAGTGTCAGTGTTTTTAACCGCAGGTAAGATCCATTGAAGAGGTAGCCTGTCTGGGGTCTCCGGTTCTGGCTTCTGTCGGCATACATCGGATATTTCGCACCGGTATTCTCCGGAGTCCATGAATTATGGTAAACATCTAAATTACCTGCTGTTGTCGGACTTGCCCAGAATGCGTTATCTGTAATCCAAACATCGCGTTTGGCCACTCCCTGGAAGAAAATATTCAGATCGAAGTTTTTCCATGCGAAGTTACCGGTCAGACCGAAACGGAAGCGGGGGGTGTTGTTGCCGATTATACGGCGGTCACCGGGATTCTCAACAGTATTATCTCCCTCTGAGATTTCCCCGTCAGGCACCAGGTTACCGTTTTCATCTATTTTTCCTCCTATATCTTTATAGCGGATGTCACCGGGAAACCAGGTGGAACCTAATTTGTTCTGGCTGGGTCCGTTGAGGATATATTTGCCGTTTTCGTCAATCGTGAAATCACTTTCCTGTAATATGCCTATTGTTTCGTATCCCCAGATTTCTCCCATGCGCATTCCGTCATACAGGTTGTTGCATGTACCATCGGATGCAATAGAAAGGAGTTTATTCGGGTTGCCGGTAAATTTTACTACTTCAGTAATGTAATCGGACAATACAAAGCCAACGTCATAACGCAGACCATTGGATAGTTTATCCCGCCAGGTTATGCTGGCTTCCCACCCGTTTGTTCTTAATGTACCGGAATTTCTGTTGGGTGCGTCTGTACCTAATATGGCAGGGAGTTTATCGGATGCGACCAGCACATCGGTTGTTTTGCGGGTGTACCAGTCAAACGACAGATCTAATCTGTTTTGTAACAGTGTTACATCTACCCCGAAGTCCAGGGTGGTAGCCGTTTCCCAGGTTAAGTCGTGTGCTATGAGTCCCGGAGGAGCCAGCGTCATCGGACGTGAACCGCCCATATTATACTTCACATATTCGATACTTCCGTATTGTGCGATATAAGCGTAGTTATCTACATTCTGATTCCCTAATGAACCCCATGAACCACGGATTTTCAGGTTGTCTAACCATTCGCGGGTAGAAGTCATAAAGGCTTCTTCTGAGATTCTCCAGCCGGCAGACACGGACGGGAAGAATTTGAAGCGGTTGTTCTTTCCGAAACGTGAAGTCCCGTCATAGCGACCGTTAAATTCAACCAGATAACGATCGTTATAGATATAGTTCAATCTCATGAAGGCTCCCCGGATGGCCCAGTTCTCTTCCTGATCGGATGCATATTGATTACCGCTTGTTCCGGTAATAACAGGCAGGTTGGGGGTGATGAGGCCTTCTCCTTTCCCCTGTGTCTGGCGGAAGCTATACCACTCCTGATTGAATCCGACGACTCCACTGACGGCATGTTTCTCAATATTCTTATTGAAATTAGCATACGCGTTGATGGTGTAGAGATCCGCATGGTCTTCCCATTTCTCCACGCTTGAGGGGCTGGTGTGGGTGGTGATCAGTGAGGTCCAGTTGCCGGAGAGATATTCACGGGTCGGGATGACTCTTTTTCTGTAATATTCAGTCGGCCGGTAGGATAATTCAGCTTTGATTTGAAGTTCCTTTGAAATAATAAGTTCCGGGGTCACATTAAAGATCATGTTGTTTCGTTTTGTCTCCTGAGTGGCTCCATACGCTAACCAGCCTACAATATTGTCTGTCCATGTATCGGGAATCGGATCATTGGGCCCACTTTTTATAGGGGAGTTGATGTTTCTGCCCGGTTCATTTTTCATGGCTCCCCAAAGTGTCCCCTTCTGTGGGTTCATATAAGGCTCATTATATGTTGTATTGTTGTAGGTCAGCTTAGTGGCTACTTTAAACCATGATGTGATTTCGGTATCCAGATTGATCAATCCGTTGAAACGTTTTTGTTCATCAGTATTGATTTTATACATTCCTTCCTGATTCTGGTAACCCAGTGAGATGTAGTAACGGGTTTTTTCAGATCCACCGGATATACTCACTGTGTGGTTGTGCATCGGAGTCCAGTCACGAACAGCCAGTTTGTAAGGATTTACTGTACCTACCCAGGTGAATGCGGTTGTACTGCCTTCATTGTAGATCCATGCATTTTCAGGAGTCGGATTTTCCAGATATTTCTTTTTGGCTGCCAGTAACGTCTCATCCCAGGAAGAGACCGTTCCCTGTGTCATCCGTGTGGCCTGGTTGGTGGCCAGCTGATGTGTATAGGAATCCATGATCTTTGGTAATTGGGAAGGAGTGTTCCACTGCATATTGAAGCTGTAATTTACCCTGGCTTTCTGGTTGTGTTTTCCACTTTTCGTGGTGATCAGCATGACTCCATACGTTGCCCGCGCTCCGTAGATGGCAGAGGCTGCCGCATCTTTCAATATGGAGATAGACTCAATATCGTTGGGGTTCATCATGTTCAGATAGGTCTGGTCCATCTCGATCCCGTCTACCAGAATCAGGGGACTACCGTTTTTCACTTCCCATTTTTTATCGGTGGTATTATAACCCATTGATGTACCACCACGTACATTGAATTCAGGAACCTGGCTGGGATTGGCACTTACCGCGGAAACATTTAAGTTCGGAATGACTCCCTGTAATGCCTGTCCGATGTTGGAAACGGGCCTGTTTTCAAGAACCTCTGCCGATACGGCGGAAACAGCTCCGGTCAGGTTTACTTTTTTCTGTGTTCCGAAGCCCACTACAACTACTTCCTGAAGATTTTGTACATCTTCATTCATTACTACATTTATTACCTGGCGTTGATTAACTTTTACCTCTATGGATGCAAATCCGATGTAAGTAAAAATAAGTTCACCATTTGAGGGAACTGCAGTAAGAGAGTACTCTCCATCATAATTTGTGATGGTTCCGTTTGACGTTCCTTTTACCTGTACAGATACCCCAATTAAGGGTTCGCCTTTTTCATCTGTCACAGTACCTGATAGGGCTAATTGTTGTGCCCTCGCCTGCTGAGAAAACAGAAATAATAATCCCAGCAACGAACTTAGAATTAGTCTTTTCATAAGCTAAAATAATAATTGGGTGTTAACGTTTAATAATTAATGTCCGGTACAAAAATGGCTGAAAAAGGGGGGTAAAAAAGTTAGATTTGTATCAAATTTAGTGAAAAACGTATCAATGCTATTGAGTAAGATGTGTTGTTTTCTGTTGATAATTAACTGTTTATTGTTTCTGTGAGAATTTTTTTCTATATTCTTTAGGGGTTACTCCATACATATTCCGGAAGGTGGAGGCGAAATAACCGTTTCCATTAAATGCGACTTTAGTTATGATCTCAGAAATAGAGAGGTCGGTCTCTCTTAGTAATTGGGCGGCTACTTCCATACGTAGTTTTTTAATCATTTCCGCAGGGGATAAATTGGTAAGCCGTTTGGCTTTCCGGTAGAAGTTTGCACGGCTCATACTGATTTCCTGGCAAATAAAATCAACATCCAGTGCCGGATTTGAAAAATTGTTGCGTATGATATCTGTATATTGTTTCAGGAATAGTTCATCATTTGTTTCAACCGGTATATTGAGATTATCAACTGCTATTTTTTTCTCATATTTCTTTTGGATATTTTTCCTTGTTTTAATCAGGTTTTCTATCCGTGTTTTGAGTAGGGATATCTCAAATGGTTTTGGTAGATAATCGTCAGCACCCGCCGAGTAACTTTCTTTTATTTTGGGAAGGCTGGATTCGGCAGACATTATTATAAATGGAATGTATGAAGTTGCCGGATTATTTTTTATGGTTTTACAAAGTTTAATCCCATCCATTCCGGGCATGATGTTGTCGGAGAGGATCAGATCCGGTTTTGTTTTTTCTATCATTTGCAATGCCTCTATGCCGGTAGAGGCTGTTAGAATGTAATATTGAGAAGAAAAGTTGTTTTCTAAGTATTTGAGTACGTCCTGATTGTCTTCCACAATCAATAACGTCCGGGATTTCTCTGTATTATCTCCGGCAGGGAAGGCGAACTTCAGGAGATCGTGTTCGTATGATTTGAGTGTGTAACTCTTTACTTCCGGATTCAGGTCTTTTTCTATGGGAAGAAGTATATGGAAAGAACTTCCTTTTGTTGCTTTGTTTTCTGCCCAGATAACACCGTTTTCCTGTTCCACGATAGAACGGGCTACACTTAATCCGATTCCGCTGCCGATCACAGATTCATCTCCTTCTGCCTGCAGACGGCAGAAAGGTTCAAAAATATTATTTAAGTCTTTTTCCGGAATACCGGCTCCGTTGTCTTCTACTTTAAAGTATAGAATCCGGTTACTTAAAAATCTCTTTTCTGATTTCAGATGTTTGTAAACGATTTCTTCTTCTCTGTCATAGAGACGGGCTTCCATTCGTACTTCTCCTCCTCTGGGAGTATATTTAAAGGCATTTGACAACAGATTAAAAAATATTTTTTCGAGTTCTATCGGGTCATAATGGACAGGGAGGATTTCAGGTAGATAATTTTTAAATTCGTATGTGATCTCTTTACTTTTTGCCAGATTTTCAAAAGCTTTATATACATCGCCGGTAAACTGAATGATATCGAATGTCTCTTTTCGTAAGGAGACTCTTTTGGAGTTATATTTTTGAATATCCATCAGGTTATTGACAAGCAGCATCAGACGTTCAGTGTTCCTCTTCATCAAAACCAGTGTTTGTCTGATCTCTTTGGAAAAAACGTTGTGTCTGATCAGGTCTTCCAACGGATTTATGATGAGAGTGAGTGGGGTGCGTAGTTCATGGGAAAAGGAGGTAAACATGGCTATTTTCTCTTTATGGAGTTCTTCGTTTTTTTCCTTTTCCATTTGTTTGAACTTAAGGTTGTTTTTAAGTTCATGCTCTACTATTTTGTGACGGATGAATTTATATATAATAAAAC
>JAJQES010000260.1 GCA_021201565.1 Tannerellaceae bacterium | reverse complement strand
TTAATACAAAAAATTAATATCTTTACCTACATGTTGACATGAGTTCTTTCAGAACTTGTGGAAAAAACTTTTTTATCTGTTATCAGGTGTAAAATATTCTTTAATTTTTTAGAATAAAGACTTTGTTATAATCTAACTAAACGTGCTACTATCTTTTTAACCTATGAAAATAATGATTCAGATACACCAGTTGTGTTTGCGAATATTCATTCTATGGATATTATTAGTAATAAATACTATTTTTATCCGGGCCCAATGGAATTCTTTCCTTATCAATTATAATAAAGAGTTATATGGCCGGGGAGCACAGACCTGGGACATACAATCATACGATGAATCCAGAACTTATTTTGCAAATAATAATGGACTGGTTCAGTTTAATGGATATGAGTGGGCTGTTTTCCCATTGGAAAACCGGGCAGAAGCCCGTTCGGTATGTATCTCCTTATCCGGTGAACGTATTTATGTAGGAGGCGAAAGTGAATTTGGCTATTTTGAACCGGATCCGGCTAATGGAGAAATTACGTTTCATAGATTGTCGGATCCATTTATAGAGGAATATCAATTGTATGGAGGCTATTGGGGAGTATACGAAGTGGATAATCTGGTTTATTTCGTCTCTGATAAATTTATTGCCAAATATCTGGAAGGACGTTTTGTGGCGATACCATCCGAACATAAAATTGATTGTTCTACATTGGTCAATGGGGTATTATATACCGGAACTTCCCAGGGACTCCGCATGGTAATAGGAAATAGCCTTTTGCCTGTTCCGGGTACGGAATCTTTGGATGGTAAAAATATCCGGGCCCTTGCCCCTTATAAAGAGGGATTTTTGATCGCAACTGCTGTCGATGGTCTTTTTTATTACCAGAATCATCAATTGGAATCTTATTGTTCAAAAGAAGATGATTTTCTGGTGCATAATGAATTATTTTCTTTGGCTGTATCTGGTTCCCGTATTGCTATAGGATCTATTTATAAAGGACTATTATTATACGATGAAGACACGGGTTCAAGCCGTTTTTTCAATGAATACAATGGCTTACAGAATAATACTGTTCTTTCGGTTTCATTTGATAAATTAAATGACTTATGGGTGGGACTGGATGATGGAATTACATATATTCCCCTGAATGAATCTTTTACTAATCTCTATACATATCCGTATTCCAGAGGGGCCGGATATGCTGTTTTACTCCGGAACGAAACGCTGTATCTGGGGACTAACCGGGGATTGTTTTATACCTCTTTTCCTGTTGACTTTGGCAGTGAACCGAAAGAGTTTCAGCTGATTCCCGGTACAATCGGGCAAGTCTGGAATCTGAAGCAAATTGGGAATGATATTTTTTGTTTACATGATAAAGGGCTATATGTTGTTTCAGAGGATAACCGGATTACTCATCTTCCTGAAATAAGGGGAGCATTAAATGCTAATCCGGACCGGAACAATCCGGACCGGGTATGGATTGGTTGTTATGATGGATTAGCACTGGTTGAGAAAAAAGAGGGAAAGTGGAGCTTCCGGAAAAAAGTGGAGGATCTGGAAGAGTGGATGAAGAATATGGTAATGGACAGCAAAGGCGTAGTGTGGGTCCGGATCATAAATTATGGTTTTTACAGATTTACAATAGATCCGGATGAGTGCCGGGTGATAGAACGTGAAGTTTATACGATTCCGGATGGTAGTCTGGATAATTTATGTTTGTATGAAGTTGGAAATGATTTGTTATTTTTAGGAGGTCATAAGTGTTGGCGATGGGATGAAGAGAAAAAAGTACTCGAACCTTATCCTATATGGAATGAATATTTTATTCCTGAATGGACTTATAAAGTAGTCAAAGAATATAATGGAAATGTCTATGCCCTTTCTACGGAGGGAGTACAAATTGCTTTTTTTGATGAAACCGGTAAATATGATAAGACTGTCCAGTATCCTATCCGGAACAATCAGATCGGTTTAATTCCTTATTATGAAAGTCTGGATATACTCGATGATACGTTGATTGTTATTCCGAATGAAAAAGGGTTTGCTCTTTTAAATACTACAGAAATGCCCGTTACTTCTTCACAACCTTTTTTTATTAATAAGGTATATCTAACCTATCCTCAGGATACTCTATTATTCGCTGATAATTATAAAAACAGAGAGCGGGTATACGAAATTCCATACAAACAGAATGCATTACGTTTTGAATTTGGCGTACGTTCCTATACGCAGGATGAATATACCCGTTACCGTTTCCGCCTTTATCCGGATACAGTCTGGTCGGCATTTACTCCTGCGCACACCAAAGAATATAGTAACCTGAATGAAGGTAGATATCAATTTGAAGCGGAAGCCTTATATATAGATGGAAGAATAGAAAACATAGTTTTCCCGTTTATCATACTACCTCCCTGGTATCGTACCACTTTTGCGTATGTAGTATATATGACCCTTTTATTCACTTTATTTTGGGCTACTTACCGGTGGGGTGAACTTCGGAAAGGAAAAAAAAATCAGGCACTACTTGCTGCAAAAGATAAAGAGTTAAAAGTAAAAGAAGAACAGTTTAAAGAAATAAAAATCCGGCAGGAACAAAAGATTACGGAACTGAAGAATGAGAAACTGGAGCAGGAATTGAAATACAAGAGTCAGGAGATGGCAAATCTTAGTATTAATCTTTCGCGCAAAAATGAGATATTACAAGATATCAAACAGGAGTTATATAAGGT
>JAJQES010000256.1 GCA_021201565.1 Tannerellaceae bacterium | reverse complement strand
TTATTACCCCGTTTAGCTAAAATATTAGAAGAAACGGGAGAAAATATAAAACTGGCACGGCTTCGGAGAAATTTAACGATGGAGCAGGTGGCAGAACGTGCCGGTATTGCCCGTTCTACCCTATGGCAGGTTGAGAAAGGCGTTCCATCCGTTTCGTTTGGAGTATATGCACAGGTTTTATTTGTGCTTGGTTTGGAAAAAGATATTCTTGAATTGGCTGGAAACGATATATTGGGAAGAAAATTACAGGATGCCGAATTACTCTCAGGCAGGGGATCTTCAAAAAAGTAAAAGATGAATGAGGTTACTAAAAATATATATGTTTATGCGGATTGGGTAACACTTGACAAACCTTATTTGATGGGTGTTCTGACGGCCCATCTGATTCGTGGGAAAGAGACCTTTTCTTTCCAATATGATGATTCATGGCTTAAATCAGGAAAAGCCATGCTATTAGATCCTGATTTAACTCTCTTTCCAGGTTTTCAGCATGTACGGGATGAGAAAATAAATTTTGGTGTTTTTCTGGATTCATCTCCTGACAGATGGGGACGGGTATTAATGAAACGCAGGGAAAATCTGAGAGCAAAAAAGGAAGAAAGAAGAGCTAAACCCTTATTTGAATCTGATTATTTACTGGGTGTATTTGATCCCTTAAGAATGGGGGCATTGCGATTTAAGCTTAATCCGGAGGAGGATTTTTTAGATAATGACAAAAACTTTGCGGCACCTCCCTGGAGTTCTATCCGGGATTTGGAACATGCCAGTCTGGAATATGAAAAAGGGCTGGACAAGGATAACCCCGAATTATTGAAATGGTTGAATATGCTGTATGCTCCGGGAGCCTCTTTGGGAGGGGCGCGTCCGAAAGCCAATATCCAGGACACAGAGGGGTCTTTATGGATAGCCAAATTTCCCAGTAACAATGATGACATAAATGTAGGTGCCTGGGAAATGGTAGCTAATTCACTCGCAAAGAAATCAGGGATAAATTGCGCTATAGGGAAAATCCAAAAGTTCAATAATAAATACGATACTTATCTCACGAAACGATTTGACCGGGATGAGAATGGAGGACGTATTCATTTTGCCTCTGCCATGACTTTATTAGGATATTCCGATGGAGCGGGAACAGAGGAAGGAGCGAGCTATCTTCAGCTTGCGGAACTTATTATTCAACACGGTGCAAACGTAACCAATGATTTAAAGGAACTTTTCAAACGTATTGTCTTTTCAATTTGTATTAGTAACACCGATGATCATTTACGAAATCATGGGTTTTTACTAACGGATAAAGGTTGGAGATTATCTCCTGCCTACGATGTAAATCCGAATCCTGATGGAACCGGATTAAAGCTAAATATAAATTTAGATGATAACGCACTGGATTTAGATTTAGCCCTGGAAGTTGCAGAGTTCTTTAGGATTGAGCAAGAAGAAGCCGGAGCAATTATTAACCATATCAGCAAAAAGGTGTCAACCTGGAGGCAGGAAGCCCGTGCTTTCAAAATCTCTTCTTCAGAACAGAATTTTATGGAAAATGCTTTTAATACAGTATTATAAGATTTCCGGAAAACGGATTCATCTGCGTTTCTGGGTTTACTTACTGATCTTTTTGATATTAAATTCTCGGTTTATTGATCTTTTTGACCGTTTTGATGGGTTTATACAAACAGCCTCCTTTTCTTTTTACCACGTTTAAGGGAAGGCTCTTTTTTAGTACGGTGTACTCAGTGAAAAGAGTTGCCCTTGTCAGTGCCATGACTACGCTTTGTCAGTACACAGAGTAGGCGTTCTCGTGCCACTGAGTATACCGTACTCGTCCCAAAAAGTAAGCGTTCTCGTTTTATTCTCTCTCCAAACTCATAAAAACAGGAGAAAAAAGCCGCGGGAAAGAGTGAAAAAGTCACTTTTTTTCACTGGTTGCTCTCTCCGGATGATCTTTGCCAGCTTAACTATTTGATAGAAAAATCGAAGAACCACTTACTTACGTTCTTTTCTCTTCGCTATAGAGTGATCAAAGCGGCTATAAAATGTTTGTTGATGCCTGAAACCAGTGACAATATGAAAAAGCTAAACCCGTTGAGAAGCGAATATTTCAAAACTTTCCGGAAGAGAGCCCGGGATAAACCCGTCACAGCCACTTCCGTTGACAATTTGTCAAACTGACAATCTGTTATTTTATACTTTACCAATACAAAACCAATCCGGCGATGCCGGCGATAAAGATCATCAGGATGGGATGTACTTTGTATTTCCAGGTAAGTATAAAAGCGGCACCAAAAATGAGGATGCTTTTATAATCTATAAAGTTCTCGCGGTTCATCAACATCAGAGCCGCCGCCGCAATCAAACCTACTGTTGCCGGACGTAATCCCAGGAAGGCAGCCTCCACATATTTATTATTTTTAAAACGACTGTAATAATAAGAGATCAGCAACACCAGGATAAAAGAGGGAAGACATACGGCAAAAGTGGTCAGACACGACCCGAGGATAGCCAGTTCCGTAGAATAGCCGGCATTTTGCACAGCTGTATACCCGATATAGGTTGCACTATTGATCCCGATAGGTCCCGGAGTCATCTGGGAAATAGCCACAATATCCGTAAACTCCTGCGTGGAAATCCATTTATATTTATCTACGACATCTGCCTGGATCAAAGTAAGCATCGCATATCCCCCACCAAAACCAAACAGGCCGATTTTCAGGTAAACAAGAAATAACTGCCAGAATATCATATCTTTCCTTTTTTTACATACATACCATATAAAATTCCTCCGATGCCTGCCGCCAGAATAATATATACCGGGGAAACATTTAGCTGCCAGATCAATAAAGCGGCTACTACCGGAATCAGGATGGTTTTATAACTTAGTTTTACCGAACGGGCAGTCGTTATACAGGGAACAGCGATCAATGCCACCACTGCCGGACGCAGTCCTTTAAAGATCTTTTCTACCCAGACATTATCCTGGATCTGAGTAAAAAAGAGAGCAATCGCTAAAATAATGAGAAACGAAGGCAGGACAGTTCCTAATGCACACACAATACTACCAGGGATCTTTTTCAGCCGGTAACCGGTAAAAATGGAAATGTTCACGGCAAAAATACCCGGCAAAGACTGAGCGACCGCAAACAGGTCAATAAACTCTTCTTTGGATATCCAGCCACGGTCCACCACCTCCCGCTGGATCAACGGCAACATGGCATAGCCCCCTCCAATGGTAAACGCTCCGATACGGAGAAATGTGATAAATAATGTCCAATACATATCTTCTCTATCTTCTTCGTACGCTCCTGACAGGGGCTGTTCTCTCTTCCACCGGCTCCGGTCTGGAAACACCCTTTGGAGCAGATACAGACTCTTTTCTGATTTGTTTTTTACCTGATTTTACTGAATCGGGGGACCAAGATAGTGATTTTTTAAATGACTCAAGCTGTTTTTCGATCTCTTCCTGTGCTATCCGTAATGAATCCGGATCCGGATATAACTCATTCATGGTCCTGTTCGCCAGGTTGCCTGTCTTAACAATAGATCCTTTATAAAACCCTTTTCTAAAATATTCCTCTACCGTATAATACCAACTGTTATTCAAATCCGACAACATCACTTTCTCTTCTTTGATAAAAGGCAAAAGATCCGTGTAACGAACCCAGAAAAGCGGTCTCCGGACTGATTGTCCGTTTTCATATACCGAAAGAAGCGGACAAAGAGCTTCTATTTCTTTTTCCAATGTCGATGTATGGGCATCTATCCACCAACATTCTTTCACATAGTAAGTACGGATTTCCTCCGTAGAGGGTGTCTCAACCATTTCTCCGGGGTCAGTACTGATCCGGTATTTATCCAGAATCTCTTTTACTTCCATCCGGTATCTGTCTTCAAACAATTCATATCCGTCAATATATTCATACACCTGTAGCTTTTCCGAAAGAACCGCCTGAAAAATGAGGGTCGTCAGATTCCGTTTTCCTTCGACAGGCCGGACCGGATAATACAAAGAACTATTCGCAGGTTGTTCCAGATCGAGTTCCCGGTACAGGATCCGTTTCCACACGGGTTGCCTGACCGGGACAGAGAGATCTACGGGTATTTCTTCCGGTTGTATTTCACTTTCTCTTACAATTTCCGGGATCCGTCTTTGCAGGCGGTTAATTTCCTGGCTCATCAGATAAAGACACCCTCCTATCCCTATACTTATAAGAAACAGCTTTTTCATATCCGGAGTTTTATTTAATTTAAAATCAATTCCAATCCAGGTAACGTCCGGTGACTTCCGTCCATTCCCCGTAACTGTATATTGGAAAGCCAAACGGTCTTTCCTTTAGAAAGCCCTTTCAGAATCTCTTTTTGCCGGTTAGTGAACGCCCGCCCCTGAGAAAGTTCTGACAGCCGGTTACCAAATGAATCATTCCAGTTGAGTTCAAACGAAAGCACATCAAACCCTCTATCCGGAAATCCATCTTCATAAAAGATCGCTAACTCTTCACTTTTTAGCAAAAGAGCTTTATCCATCTTTTCTGCTTTATATAAACTTCCCTGTGCACGGATCCCGATAACCGGATCAGGGAGAGGCAATACTTTAAAAGAAACGTCTTCCTTATATTCTTTACCCTTCCAGGCATACGTTATGGATAAAAGGACAGTTTCCTCGCTCTCAGGCACGAGAACCTGCCAGATATTTTTTCCCTTTTTTTCTATACTCCCATGGGAAGAGCTCACCTGAAGAACTTCTGTCGGCACCCCGGGAATCGCAATCTGTAACGGATTGGGATAACCCGCATATAATAGATGTCTTCCCCGCCATCCAATTGTCAGCGAGGGATCTGTTACATGATAGGTTGTTTCCAGAGGTAATTTCAGGAAAGAACTCCCATTAAAAGTAACCTCTGCATACCCTTTCAGCACCCGTTCCCCCTCTCCGGTAGCAAAGAACCGGAACTGTCCGTTTTCATTATAAATAACATTTTGTCCGGGGAAAATAATATTCCTGACAAGTAAAGTATCTTCCACAGCAACAACCACTTTTCCTTCGTAAGTACCACCGGATAATACCGGATTAGCCGCCGGCACAATATAAGCTTTTAAAGTACTGCCCGGAAGAGAGCCGGAAAAGATGTCCTGTTGTAGAGTATGTAAAACAGTATTCTCCATCCGGCGAATATCCAGTTGCATTTTGGTCAGGAAAGGCAACACCACAAACAGGGTTTTATTTTCAAATAATTGAATATTCCATGTTTCCGGTATTTCTTCCTGACCAGTTTCTCCGGAAAGGAATAAAGCAACTCCTTCCCTATACTGTTCCCATTGGCTTTGGAAATTACCGCCCTCTCCTTTACGGGGAGAAAACAGAATATGTGCTACGGGTTCACTGGTCAATTTATTAAATTTTCGTTTACCCCGGTTTGCTTCATGCAACATCATTCTTTTTATCTCCTCTATATACTCACACAGAGAATCGGCTTTTTGTTTTAATATCTGTACATTCTCTAACCGGAAATGCATGAATTCATCGAATAAAAACGAGGTGTGCAGCGAGTAATAAATACGACTATTTTGTTTTTCTATTCTTTTGACAGTATCCTGTAAACTATTATCTAACAAGTCAAAATCCTCCCACGCATCTGAAGAAATATTCAGCGCTAATAACGCGATAAAGACCAAATACATCAGATTGATCATTCGTTGACGCGTTGTTAAGGAGGAGTGTCGAATAGTATTCATCTTAGTTCAGTATCTCATTTTCATCTTCCGGTTCATCCGGTTCCGGTTGTTTGTCAAACTGCTCAATCAATTGTTGATAAAGAAGGTTCAATTCTTTGAGATTCTCACCCATCTGGCGAATTTGTACCCCATAGGTAAAAGAATGTTTCTCTATCTCACCGGATACAGTATTAACCGAATGGATAAAACCGGTCAACCGTTCCATCTGCCGGGTCAGTATACGAAGGGTTTCTTCATAATCTGCTTCATGGATCTTTGCCGGAGAATTAACAGGCCTGGCCGGAACGGGAGGAATCTCCTTTTCCGGGAGACCCTCCGGAAAATCAAATGCCGATAACACAAATATCACAGCTTCCAGTGACATAGCTACCATTAACATCTCATTTGCATAAGAGAAATGCAGGATCTTAAACATAGCCCCAATGATCACCAGGGCAGCCCCCCAGCTATAGCAAAAATGCAGGTAACGTTTCCCTTGCCTACTACTGAGAAACCGGATCAACTGTTCTCCATATTTTTTCATACCCGGTAGATTTAATTCATTTTTTCTTTTTAGCTGTTCCCGTATACCCTTTGACACACCGGAAACCAATATAAGAGCGACTCTGTTGCTCATATTCACCACTACGATAAACAGAGCGGACAAAGGGAGGCAGATCTTTCCAGGATCCTCCTTTCACCACTTTCCGGTCTCCTCCCGGACTATAGAGAGTAGAGGTCCATTCGGCTACATTCCCCGCCATATCAAACAATCCAAATTCATTGGGAGGATAAGAACGTACCTGGCTGGTGACCAGATGCCCATCCGCAGTATAGTCACCTTCCACAGGTTTAAAGTTTCCCGGAAGACATCCTTTCCCATCGGAAACCATCTCTTTTCCCCAGGGATAACGATTTTCTGTCCGGCCGGCACGGGCAGCATATTCCCACTCTGCTTCGGTAGGAAGCCGGAAAGGTTCAGTTATATACCCGGGCGGCACCTGCCGCTGATACATTAAGGTACGCCACGCACAATAAGCCGTTGCCATTTGCCAGGAGATACCGACCACAGGATAGGAATCATATTGAGTATGTTCAAAATAGTTTTTGGCATATTTCTCATATTCGGGTTGATCAAAATCAGTCAGCCAACAGCTTTCATTGGGGTAAATATTTATAATATAGGTTTGAAGAAAATCATAATAGCCTGATAAAGGGCGGCTAAGCTTTTGCCGCACTATTTCCCCGTTTTCATTTATATAAGCTGTGTCTTTATGAATAAGAATGGAGCTAATACGGCTGGTTCCGGTCAACTCATCCAGTTCCTTTTTATATCTGATAGCGGCGGCATGATCATAGAAGTGATAACAAAAATTCATCTGTTTACTATCCAGCCTTTTTTCTCCAGTCACCGGATTAGTAACATATACACTTTCAATAGCCAGCTGCTCCTCTTCGGCCGGCCGGTTCCAGGGAATGGAGCGGTTCCAGTTCAGATGGGGAGTTACCGGTTCTCCATATCTGTCTTCTGTAATTTTAAAAACCTCATTCCCTCCATATACCGGATCATATAGTCTTTCACGTATAATTGAATCCCTAACCCAATGAACAAACTGCCGGTATTTACTATTGGTTACTTCGGTTTCATCCATCCAGAAAGCATCTACCGATACCATTTTATTATCCGGAGGAAATCCCCATAGCACGTCCGGTTCAGTTTCTCCTAACCGGATAGCTCCCTGTGGGATGAACACCATTCCCGCAGGAGCCGGTTCGGAATAACTACGGTAAGAACCTACAGAACCATACGGCTGATAAGTATTCCCACATCCCAGCAATACTACGGATATAAAAGGTATGATCCATCTTTCTTTCATAAAACAGCAGGGTTTTATATAATAAAACGATGAAACAGACTAAAAAGTATATCCGGACTAAAAAAAGAGGTGAAAATTGTACAAAAAGAAACGGGATAGAGAATCCAGATTCTCTGTCCCGTCACTATTTTATTCAACATGTTTTGTGTGAAAGATTAATACTCCTCCTCATTGAAGAAAAAATCTTCTTTACTTGGATAATCCGGCCAAATGTCTTCCATACATTCGTAAATTTCACCTTCATCTTCCATTTCCTGCAAATTCTCAATTACTTCCAAAGGCGCTCCTGAGCGTTGTGCGTAATCAATTAATTCATCTTTAGTAGCCGGCCAAGGTGCGTCTTCTAATTTTGAAGCTAATTCTAATGTCCAATACATAGCTGTCAAGTATTATAACCACGACGGAGTGGTTCGGTTTTCAAATTTTTCCGCAAAAATATAATTTTATTTCTTAGTTGCAAGTATAATCCCAAATAATTTCATCCCCATTATTCTTTATACACTCTTTACGTCCTAAAGCAAAAAAATAATCTGATAAACGATTTATAAACATCAGCAACTCATCTTCCACTGTTTCAGACTCTTTCAGGCGATAAATTTCCCGTTCGGCCCGGCGGCAGACCGTCCGGCAGACATGCGCCAGCGAAGCACTCCGGCTACCTCCCGGTAATACAAACCCTCTCATCTTTGGAAGACTTTCATCCAGGCGGTCGATTTCATTCTCTATACGGCTGATACTTTCCGAAGTAACCCGGCTTTCTATCTTTAACTCCCGGTTGTTTTGATTTGTTGCCAGATAGGAACCAATTGTAAATAATTTATGTTGTACGAACCGTAAAAAATCCAGATCAACCTCATCAGTAAGTTCTACCATTAGCAAACCAATAAAAGAGTTCAGTTCATCCACCGTACCGTAACTTTCAATCCGCTGATCTGTTTTAGAAACTCTCTCCCCTCCCACTAATGAAGTGGTACCTTTATCACCGCTACAGGTGTACAACTTACTTTTTCCCATCTGCTGTTTTATTTAATAATTGACTTTATAAACGCGTTTATGTAACTTTTTGTTGAATAATATGATTCCATACGTATACAGATCCACTATTACCCGTGCATCGGAATGGTCCGAGATCTTCTTCCAAAAAGATCTTTTCGCAGCATGCTGATAGATTCCTTTAACCAATAATATGGTATGCTCATGTTTATGGGAAAGGATCAGAGCACCAGCCTCTTCAAGCTCCGCCTCCGAAGAAAGATCATCCAGATAAACCATATCAACAGTTGGGATCCGGCTAAACACATCCTGTAAAACAGGTAAAGATTCTCCTTTCTTTAATGTCATCTCTTTTCCTAACACGGAAGGGAAAAACTTATCACACAACGCATACAGATCTTCTTTTGGTTGTATAACCGTTGACTGTACCTGTTCAGCATACCAGGATAAATAAAGAGTAGAAAAAAAATCGGAGGGGGCGATCTGAATAATGTGTTGGGGTTTAAAGAAATTAGCCAGACGAAAAAGTAACTCTCCGTCTTTTTTACAAAAATCATACTTTTGTATAAGAAGACTTACCGGTTCAGTTCCGGTTGCGGAAACCACTTCTTCCTGATTGTGAAAAAGTTTTTTCCGGATGAGATCAATATCCTTATATGCATAGTAATGAGCTTTCTCTTCAATCACCCTTGTTATAAGATGATACACAAAAGGGGAGTGAACACCATGTCCACGCCGGCAGAAGATTTTACGGTATAGCAAATGCCAACTTCGTCCCATACGGAATATTACAAGAAAACTCTCTGACTGTTTTTTTCCGGGGGTAAAGATACTATTTTATCAGTAATTAATAACTTACATTCTCCGGTTGTGAACTAAGATAGGTCATGATCTGGCCACTCAGTTGAAGTAAAGATATCTCACAAAGTTTAGTAGCATATTCCGCAATAGACTGGCGTTCTTCTGCATCCAGTAAACTATTTTGCGCTTCCCGGAGTTCAATCCCTGCCAGGTCCCCCAATTTATACCGGTCAATAGCAATACTGTAATTTTCCTGGGCAGCAATCAGGTTTTCTTTTTCCAGTTCCCACAGGTCAAGGTTATTTTGATAGGCCATCCACAAATTACTCATATCCGCCCGCAAAGACAATTCCAGCGCCTGGGTACGCAGGTGGTTATTCTCAATCTGAATACGCGCATTACGCTGTTCACGACGTTTATTAAACCCATCAAAGATATTGATACCCACCGTTACTCCATAATTGAAACCCAACCGCCGCTGGTATTCATAACTTCCCGTATCATACCAGTTTCCGGTATATCCATACCCTGCATTCAGTCTTACATAGGGATAATTACGGCTCTTCACCTTTTTATAATCCAGTTCAGACAAACGACGGTTTTTCTGTGCAATCAACAAATTGGCATTTGTAGCCAGTGTACTTGTCCACAGATCCACTTCATCCAGGAATATATTCGGACGGATCACCGTATCCTTCAGGATGATATTTTCCTCTACATTATCCAGCGCCATCAACTCATTTAACCGGATACGTGACGTATGTACTACCTCCAGTTGATTCAAAACAGACGAACTATCCGAATTAAAATCGACTTTTGCCTGTTGAAAATCCAACCGGGACATCATCCCGATGTAATAACGTTCTTCCACAATCCGCAGACGCTCCCTGGAAAGAGCAAGTGTTGACTGCAGGTTGCGCAGACGGATCTTCTGGCGGATCAGGTTATAATATTCACTGGCCAGATCTGCCACAAAATCCTCAATAGTCATACGGGTATTCAATTCACCCATCCGCTGCAATTCCAGCAACCGGTCATATTCGGCCTGGATATTGAATCCGTCAAATGCAGTCCAGTTCAGATTCAACCCCAGATTGGCCGATTCACTGTTCACTCCGTTGGTTTTATATTTTTCTCCTTCATGGCTCCGGTCATAGTTATTATTAACGGTTCCACTAAAACCTCCCGAAGCATCCAGGGTAGGAAGATAACCGGCATTACCCGGAGTTGCATTATTATCAGAAATGATCTGTTCATTCCGTACAATACGAATGGAATAGTTACGCTGTAATCCTATGGCAATACACTCCGGAAGACTTAATACTTCCTGAGCCTGTAAGGGGATAGAACCTATAATAAACAATGCTATGATTATCTTTTTCATACCTCTTCTTTCTTACTTCTGTCTGTTGAAATGAAACTATAAATAGCCGGAACAATAAATAAAGTCAGGAAAGTAGAAACCAACATCCCACCTACTACGGCAACACCCATCGCAATACGTCCCTGGGCTCCTTCGCCTGATGCATATACCAACGGTACTAACCCTAAAATAGTTGACACACTGGTCATAAGGATCGGACGAAAACGTTGAGTAGCTGCTGTCCGGATCGCTTCCGGAAGAGCCAAACCAGCTTCCTGCCGCTGATTCGCAAACTCGACGATGAGAATCCCGTTTTTAGCAACCAGGCCAATCAACATAATAATACCAATCTGGCTGAATATATTCATTGTGATTCCCGAGTACATCATAAACATCAATGCGCCTGCAATAGCCAAAGGAACTGTAATCATCACAATCAACGGATCTTTGAAACTCTCAAACTGGGCAGCCAGTACCAGATAGATCATCAACAGAGCAAGAATCATGGCAAACATCAGACTGGAAGAACTTTCCCGGAATTCTTTCGATTCACCTGATAAAGCAGTACGGAATGTTTCATCCAATACTTCCGATGCAATCCGGTCCATTTCATCCAGGCCGTCACCAATTGTATAGCCTTTGCTTAACCCACTGGAGACAGTCGCCGACACGAAACGGTTGTAACGGTATAATTGAGGAGGAGCCACATTTTCCTGTAAAGAGACTAAATTATCCAACTGGATCATGGAACCATTGTCACTACGTACATAAATAGATTTCAGATCCATCGGCGTATTTCGTTGCTGACGGTTAATCTCTCCCAGAATCTGATATTGCTTTCCTCCCATATAGAAATACCCCATACGTTGCCCACTCAGAGCATACTGCAACGTTTGCGCAATATTCAATGTACTGACTCCCAGCAAAGAAGCCTTATCCCGGTTAATTTCAATTCGTGTTTCCGGCTTGGTAAACCGCAGGTTCACATCCGCCATCTGGAAAACAGGACTCTCCGTCACCTTCTGCATAAACATGGGTAAATATTCTTCCAATTTATCCAGGTCGGTAGCCTGCAATACGTACTGCACAGGCATTCCACCCCGCCGGCCACCAAAAGTGGACTGTTGTTGCACAAAAGAACGGGCGATGGTCTCTTTCCGTACGGCTGCCGACAAGGCATCCGCAATCTCCATCTGGGAACGCTCCCGGTCTCTGATATCCGGCAGGAATACACTCATTGCCCCTCCTCCATTCCAGGAACGATTGGTAACCGTTCGCTTTTCCGGAACTAACGAGTCTACCACTTCTTCTATCCGGTCAGCATAGTCGCGGATAAATTCAAACGTAGTACCTTCGGGGCCACGCATATTGATCGAAATAAAGGAACGGTCTTCCAGCGGAGATAATTCCGAACGAATATTATTCCATAAATAAAAAATAGACCCAAAGAGAATCGCTGTAACCGGCAAAGCAATCCATTTATGATTCAAAAAGGCATTCAGCCCTTTAAAATAAATCCGGTTCAACCCCTCAAAGAAGGGTTCTGTTTTATTATAAAACCAGTTCTTTTTTTCTCTTTTCTTCAATAATTTAGTTGCCAACATAGGGGTAAACGTCAAGGCGACAAAAGAAGAAATCGTTACCGAACCGGCAATCACAATACTAAACTCTTTAAAGAGCCTCCCCGTCATCCCGTCCATAAATACAATCGGAAGGAAAACAGAGATCAATGTAATGGTTGTAGATATTACGGCAAAAAAGATCTCATTGGACCCTTCTATTCCCGCTTCCTTCGGAGACATTCCATGTTCAATCCGGACATAAATATTTTCGGCAACTACAATGGCATCATCCACCACTAACCCCACAGACAGTACAACCGCAAGCATAGTTAACACATTGATGGAGAAACCGGAAATATACATAACAAAGAAGGCTCCGATCAATGAAACCGGAATAACAGTTACCGGCACCAATGTAACCCGCCAGTCGCGCAGGAAAAGGAAAATAATGATTACTACCAGAATAAAGGCAATATAAATCGTCTCCTCCACCTCATCAATAGACGCACGGATAAATTTGGTATTATCGTAGATCATTTCAATAGTAACATCATCCGGCAAGTCTTTTTTTAGCTGCTCAATACGGTTATAGGCCTCGTCTGCAATTTCAATATGATTGGATCCGGGCTGAGGAATGATCACAGTCATTACCATCGGTTCTCCATCCTTTTTCATAATGCTCCGGATATCCTCCGGAGAGATTTCCGCATACCCTATATCCCGGAAACGGATAATATTTCCGTTTACTTCACGAATGATCAGGTCATTAAATTCCTGCGCGGTGGACATAAGCCCCATCGTACGGATAGAAAGCTCCACCATATCTCCTTCAATACTTCCGGAAGGCAGCTCTACATTTTCACGGTCTACCGCATTTTTCACATCCATAGTCGTCACGCTATATCCCGCCATTTTCACAGGATCCAGCCACAAACGCATAGAATATTTTTTCTGTCCCCAGATATCTACCCCACTCACATCCTGAATAGTCTGCAAACGTTCTTTCACAGTAAGTTCCGCGATCTCACTCAACTCCATCAGGGATCGTTTACTACTCCGGATACCGATCTGCATAATAGGAGACGCATCCGCATCGGCCTTTGAAACAGTAGGAGGGTCACAATCGCGGGGCAAATACCGCTGGGCACGTGACACTTTATCACGTACATCATTCGCGGCCGTCTCCATATCTACCGACAACTCAAATTCAATGGTGATACGGCTACTGCCCTGGCTACTTACACTACTAAGCGAACGGATACCCGGGATACCATTAATGTTCTGTTCCAGTGGCTCGGTAATCTGGTTCATAATCACTTCTGCGTTAGCCCCCGGATAAGAGACATTCACAGAAATAATCGGTTGATCCACACTGGGAAATTCCCGGACTCCCAGAAAACGATAGCCGATTATCCCAAACAACAGAATCACTATCATCATTACAGTCGAGAGAACCGGCCGCTTTATACTAATTTCTGAAATATTTGCCATATCAGATGATTAATCCAGATTATCAATAGAAACCTTCATCCCTCTTCGTAACTGCATCACCCCTGATATAATAACCGTATCTCCCAGATTAATGCCATCCAACACCTGGACACGGTCTTCGGTACGCAGTCCGATAGCAATTTCGGCCGGCTCAGCCACACCGTTTTTATATAAAAATACTGTATTCTTACCCATTTCCGGAATAATGGCCTGACTGGGAATAGTTAATGCCTGTGGAATTTCCTGCTTGGTAATCTCCACAGAAGCAAAACGTCCGGGCAAAATCATTCCACGTGGATTCGGATAATAGGCTCTCACTGTCAGGGAACGGGTATCCATATCTAATTTACTTTCCACCGCATAGACCTTTGCTTCATATTCACGCATTCTTCCATCCGAACCCTCTAACTTAAAAATAAGATCTGTCCCTTCCTTTACGTCCCGGGAATGAGTTTCATTGATGGTAAATTCTATTTTCAGCGGAGTAATCTTGGTCAGATTTGCAATCATGGTAGCAGGAGTCACATAAGCCCCTTCACTGACTGAGCGAAGACCTATGACCCCATCAAACGGAGCTCTTAATTCGGTTTGAGCAATATTTGCTTTTACAAGTTCAATATCTGCCATTAACGTTTCATATTCAGTAGCTACCTGTTCAAATGCTTCCTGGCTGACAGCATCCTTTTCCAGCAAAGTCCGTTGACGGTAGACCCGGTCTTTAGCCAAAGGAGTCTGAGCCTCTAATTTTTTCAATTGCGCCTGCAAAGGTTTATCATTGATCTTGGCTAATAAATCTCCCTCCTGTACAGCAGTTCCTTCCTGAAAATAGATCGCGACAATTTTACCGGATGATTCAAAGGAGAGATCCACTTCTTCATCCGGGATCAAGGTCCCGATACTTATGATTTTATCTGTCAGAGAACGAAATTGTAAAACTTCCGCATTAATATTCAATACCTGACGGTTAGTCGTATTCACCGGAGGTAAAACAGCCGTTTTACTATCCTGAGAAGCAAGTATAAACTGTTTTATACGAGGATAGAAAATCATTCCTAAGATCAACAATAAAATAACAGCCGTCACTCCCCATTTGGTCTTTTTATTCATGTTTGTTATTATGTTTTTGCAGGTTAGACACTTTTAGAATTGTAAGACATACAACAAAGTAAATAGTTTAATATGGGATATTAAAATTAAATAAGAACAAATCACGTTTTTTTAAACTATTTAAACCCTCTTCATATTTCCCGGAATCTTTCTCTTTCCATATAGACTGAAAGCCATCAAACCTTTGTATATTTGCAAAAAATCTACTAAAATGAATCAAATTAAATATTCTTTTTTTATTTGTCTCTTTGTTCTATTTTTCTCCTCTTGCGGGAGTTCTCCGGCAGATGAAAGAATTATATCAGTAACCATTGAACCTCAACGATATTTTGCAGAAAGTATTGCCGGAGACCACTATACCATTCATACGGTAGTCCCGGTAGGTCAAAGCCCGGAAACCTTTGATCCCTCCCCTCAGCAAATGGTTGCCATCAGTAAAAGCACCGCCTATTTACAGATAGGCCATATTGGTTTTGAAGATGCCTGGATGGCTACAATCCGGCAAAACAATCCCCATATACAGTTTTTTGATCTTTCCGAAGGGATTGAACTTATTACGGATATGCATGAATGTAGCCATGACCATGATCACGGAGACCATATTCATCAGCACCATCACCACGGAGGCATTGACCCGCATACCTGGAGTTCTGTAGCAGGAGCCCGGATCATTGCCTGGAATACGTTGCAGGCTTTTATTAGTCTGGATCCTGAACATACAGCGTATTATTGGGTAAACTACAAGAAACTGATAGAAGAGATTGAGAATACAGAAGAAAAAATACAAAGTTTATTAGCTCCTGTTACCCACCGGACATTTATTATTTATCATCCGGCTCTTACTTATTTTGCCAGAGAGAACGGACTAACTCAACTTTGTATCGAACTGGATGGAAAAGAACCTTCACCGGCACAGATCAAAGAGATGATCGATACAGCTAAAAAAGAGCAGGTAAAGACAGTATTTATCCAACAGGAATTCGATCAGAAAAATGCTGAGTTAATTGCTAAAGAGACGGGTTGCAGACTCATTCAGATCAATCCGCTGGACTACCAGTGGAGCCGGGAAATGATTCATATCGCAAAATCTCTGAGTGATGAATAATAAGAAACTTATCACAATAGATCATATTACGGCCGGGTATGGGGACAAGATGGTTCTCAGGGACATTCACCTTACAATTTACCAGAAAGATTTTTTAGGAATCATCGGTCCTAACGG
>JAJQES010000412.1 GCA_021201565.1 Tannerellaceae bacterium | reverse complement strand
GTTGTTTCTGATAACAAAGATACTAAAGTTTGCAAGCGATTCACAACAATCTCAGAGTAGATATTCCATTTATCCGGGTTGTTTCTGATAACAAAGATACTAAAGTTTGCAAGCGATTCACAACCAGTAAACACATTTGTTTCTTTATTCATGCGTTGT
Organism: Tannerellaceae bacterium; assembly: GCA_021201565.1. GTDB lineage: Bacteria > Bacteroidota > Bacteroidia > Bacteroidales > Tannerellaceae > UBA4116. The sequence continues at coordinate 15,980 of JAJQES010000412.1, read as the reverse complement.
TTCTGATAACAAAGATACTAAAGTTTGCAAGCGATTCACAACGATAGCAAATGGTAGAACCATCTTCGGAAAGCTGTTTCTAATAACAAAAATACTAAAGTTTGTAAGCAATTCACAACTATATATACTATTTAAACTTTATAGTTTAAAATGTTCCGGATATCAAAGATACTAAAACTTAAAGATAAAACAAACCAATCCCGTTTCTTTGCAAAAAAGAAATAGCTTTGATAAAAAGATATAGGATCTTTACGCTATCGTTATTTCCGGATTCAGGTAGATGTCCTGAATGGTGTTCAGGAGTTCGACGCCGTCTTTCATGGGGCGTTGGAAGGCTTTCCGGCCGCAGATGAGACCCATGCCCCCGGCACGTTTGTTGACGATGGCGGTAACAACCGCTTCTTTCAGGTCGGACTCGCCGTGTGATTCTCCCCCGGAATTGATCAGGCCGATCCGTCCCATATAGCAATTCGCTACCTGGTAACGGCAAAGGTCTACCGGGTGCTCAGTTGCCAGTTCTGTGTACATGCGGCGATCGAATTTACCGAAATTGAGGGCTGTGAATCCTCCGTTATTAACCGGTAGTTTTTGTTTAATGATATCCGCCTGAATGGTTACTCCCAGGTGGTTCGCCTGGCCGGTCAGATCTGCGGCGGCATCAAACGATTGACCGTCTTTCTTAAAAGAATTGTTCCGCAGATAACACCACAGGACGGTTGCCATACCCAGTTCATGGGCATATTCAAACGCTTCGGCAATTTGTATCAGTTGGGTGCGGCTTTCGGCAGACCCGAAATAGATCGTAGCACCTACTGCTACGGCTCCCATATTCCAGGCCTCTTTAATAGTGCCAAACAAAATCTGGTTGTAGGAGTTGGGATATGTAAGGAGTTCATTGTGGTTAATCTTCACCAGAAACGGAATCCGGTGTGCATATTTACGGGCTACAATGCCCAATACGCCAAAGGTAGAGGCAACTGCATTGCAACCTCCTTCGATTGCCAGTTTCACAATGTTCTCCGGATCAAAATAGATGGGATTGGGTGCAAATGCAGAACCAGCCGAATGTTCGATCCCCTGGTCGACCGGCAGAATAGAAAGATAACCCGTATTGGCTAACCGTCCGTGTCCCAGCATAGCCTGCAAACTACGTAACACAGGAATGTTCCGGTCGGATTGCATCCATATCGTATCTAATATGGCGGGTGTGGGATAACTGATTAACGACTTATCAATTGTTTTGCAACGGTGGTTCAAATAGTAGTCGCTTTCATTTCCTAATAAACTAATAATATTTGCTGTATCCATAACATCTCATTTTGATGTAACTACAACAACCGGGAGGTTTACTTTGTTCGCTGCCGGAAGTGAAGAAATAGGAAGTCAAGAAAGAAGTAAGAAGTCAGGAAGTAAGAAGTTAAGAATAGGGCAGGGGCCCAGACGACTAATCTCCGGATGTAGACGGAGGGGATTTGCAATCCCCGACTAATGAGTATTTGGATCTATGATCCAATCTTTAATTCTATGTCGGTAGTTTTAATTCCTGACTTTGATTATGAGGTCCTGGGATTTGACTAAGGTGGGTCTGCAATTACAGTGTATTGGATACCGGATCGCAGATCCGGATACTCGTTAGTCGGGGATTGCAAATCCCCTTCATCCAAAGTACACAAGCCGGAGCGGAGGCTTGCTATATACCAGGCCCGGGCAACACCCGGATTTGCGGAATTTATTTCCGGTAGAGTCTGTATATCCCGGAGATCAGCACGCCGAAGGTAATGGCTAACAGCACCATGGTGATAAAAAGGAGTCCTGTGGTGCGGAACGAGAGTTTGAGGAGGATGGTGGAGATAATGAATCCGGAGTTGCGGATCACTTTGTCAAAATCAGGATTTACCCGGTACATACAGAGTAATAACAACACCTCGGTAATGATCAGCACATTAAAAAAGGAACTAAAGAACAGGCGGTTCATTTTTTTGAAAATACCCAGAATGTCTTCAAACCGGATGACCGGATACTCTAACAGCACCCGGAAGGAATAAAAGAGCAGGAGCAGGAAGAAGAGCAGGAGTAAAATCGAAATTCCTCTTTTGATCACGACATACTGACCATATTGTGTACTGCTGTATCCCTCCAGGCTAACATCTCTTTTGGGTTCGTCTGTCAGTTTATAGAAACAGAAAATCAGGAACAGGATCAGAAGAAGCGCCCCAAAGGTGACCAGGATGCCATTTAGTTCCTGGTAGGTGAACTCCATCTCTCCGGTTGGTAAATGAGCCAGCTGGTCAAAGATACTCCGGATCAGGATCAGTGCCACGATCTCATATTGCTTTCCCAGATAAGTATTGATCGAGTGAGGCAGATAAAAGATCATCAGGTAGATCTCATACAGGAGAATGATACTGAAAGGCGTATAGATCGTCGATAACAGGTTGGAAAACTGTGCGGCTGAAGAATAGTAAGCCGTAGGCAATAGCTGCGCATTTATCAGAACCACTAACCCGGTGTGGATGAGAAAGGCGACAATAGCCAGCAAATAGACAACATGCTCCAGTTGCCTGTTCCTCCTGTCTGATAGTAAATAAAGGTACGCTTTATTTATTGTCTTTGTGATCATCTATTCCAATAAACTATCCACATAAAGAGATAGTTTACCGGACCCTTAAAATTCCAGCATAACAGGGAGGCTTATTTTAACTCCGAAAGAATCATATTTTCCTTTTTCCCATCCGGTAAAGATACCGGCCCGGATTATATTCTGGAATCCGATCGTATAGCCCAGTTCGCTATAATTCCGGTTGGGTATAAAAAGAGCTTTCAGATGGACCGCTTCATCAAAGATGAGATGTTGCAGAAAAGGAAGCCGTTTAAAAAACAGGTAGTTGGATGTATACGACAAATGTCCCTGTGCCCAATGTTCATCCGTAGAAAACCGGTAAGGATCCAATAAATTAAAAGCCGTATAAACGGATTTCTCCGTTACGAGCAGACCGGAAGTTGTAAAGTGCTTATAATCCGGAAATCCGGTAATGGATGTATTGAAAGTCCCTCCGGCATTCACGAAATACTGCAGCCTGTCGAATTCTGTTAGTTTCACCTCCTGTTTTATTCCAATTTCCAGGCGGTTGAAAGAAGAGTTAGAGGAGTTTTTGCCGGCGATCCCTTTTTCATACCTGGCCGAAAAGGTCGGATAAGCAGACTCCTGGTAATGTTTACGTCCGCCCCATAGATGGTATTTATACCAGGGAGTGTACTCTATTCCTGCAGACAGGAGGGTTGCATGCTGGTCACGCATAGGTGGGAAAAAGTACCCATCCGGAATATTGGGGGAAGGTTTTCCGCCAAAGAAACTATACGATGTATGATTCACCAGCTCCTTCCGGTTTTCAAAAGCAAAGCCGGTCATGAAGAATACACCGTTTGCCAGGTCAATCCGGTGGTTCGCTTCTATAAATTCTTTTTCATAGAAACGGATAGGATTGGTTGCAAACAGGAGAGAAGAGAGTGCATTCAGCCATCGCAATTCTCCGTTTTTCCGGTTAAAATCGGCTGTGGTTTTTCCGCCCGACACCTGTAACACTCCGTTTCTCAGAGGGCTGTATGTATAGGTGCCTTCCACCTGCCAGTTGACCTCTTTCCGTGCAGTCATATAATAGACGGAAGGAGAGAGTTCCAGGGTGCGTTTTCGTTTGAAGTTTTTTCCCAGGGTAAACTTCTGGCCTAACCAGAAACCATCTGTGAAGTTATACTCAGGAACTCCTCTTACTAAACCACTATATCCGAACCAGAACCCTTTCTTTTTACGTGTCTCGCTGCCCAAGAGCAAACTTTCCACACTTACTTTGCCGGCTTTTTTGCCTCCTATCTCTATTGATGTGAGCGGTTTCCCGGATTCAATTGCCTGTTTCAGACTATCTTTTACCTGATAGCTGACAATCTCTTCGGCCCGTAAGGGCAGGTTACGGATGCTTTCCCAATACATAGAGTCCCGGCGGGCAGCCAGGCTATCGGCTGTCACCCGTACTTGCGGACCACTGTCCAGCAGTTGCAGGGACTCTTTCTGCCGTTTGACTTCCTCCGGTTCAGTCAGTTTTTCCATCAGCCGGGCTGCTTTATAGGCATCCCGGGTAGAGAGTTTTTCTTTCTCCAATAGTTTTTCCAGTTGTTGTTCCGCTTTCTCCTGTTGGGAGGTTTTGGGTTTCTCCGCTGTCTCCTCGTTGGTTATAGTGGTGCTGAATACAGGATGTTGCCCGGCAGGAAGCCGTTGGTTTTCCTTTAACTCCACCTCTTTATACCGGATAGAAGAGTAATATTTCCCCGTCGCTTTTACCCCCACTACACTGACGTTCATATCAATATCATACGAAGTAGGCAGGTAAGCAAGCGGTTTTACTTCATTATAAGTTGCTGTTACCCGTAACGTGATCCCCAATTCGGTCGCGGACAGGTCAATACTTTTTACATTCCAGCTGTTTTCAATAATATAGATCCAGCCGGACACCAGTTTGGGGTTTTTCTTTTTGGGAGTTACTTTTATTTTATTAACCAGATGGTCCCCGTCCATCGTGACATCTTCCAGTTTGAACCGGTAATAAGTAAACGCGCCGGGAGCTAATGGAGAGATCCGTCCGAACGCGTTGGGATCATATACACTGGTAGTCATCAGTTCGAGGGCATCATCCGAATCGATGTCGGCAGGGATGGAGGAGGAAAAAGCCACAACGTGTTGGTTATAGTTATCAGGAGCTGTAAAGGTAATCTGGTTATGGGATTCCATAAGGAACAATTTATTCTCATATTGTCCCAGATTCTCCTCCCGGGCCAATAGTTTCGCATAGCGGGGAATTTTATCCACTTTTACAGTTCCTTTGATATACGCATCCGATTCATACCGTTTTACCTGGTTAAGATAATAGGGAGCCATGGAAATCGCTTTTCGCATAATGGCATAGGCGGGGTCTTCTCCACGGGTGGAAATTTGTACCTCCTGCAATGCGTAGACTTTGTTTGCTAACCGGATATCCAGTTCCTGCACCTGGCCGGCGGCTTCTACCTGTATACTTTTCTTTTCATAACCCAGGGCACTGAATTCAAACGTGTAAGTGCCGGGTTCCAGTGTCGTTTGAAATTCCCCTTTTTCATCCGCTACAATCCCCTGGGCTAATTCCCGTATATATAAAGTCGCGTAGGAGATAGGAGAACCAGTCCGGTCCAGTACTTTTCCTTTGATCTGGGTGGCATGTAGAGTAATGGTAAAGAGATAGAAGCAGATAGTAAATAAAATGATTCGCATATAGTAGAGGATAATAAGCATGTATTGAATCCGGGCAAAAGTAAATAAAAATATCGAAAACAGACCAGTTTAGACATAAAATAGAAAAGAACTTTCTGGCGGATTTTAGAGATCTTTGCCTGTAAGAACAGAGTGAAAGACAAAAACAAGGTTTGCCGGAAGAAAGAACTTTTTAGTTAAATGGACTGTTTTTATTAAGTAGCATACAATAAACTACGTTCTGGTACGTTTTAATTAAAGTAGGATTCAGTTCCTGCAAACCCGAAAACAAGTTGATTATGAAGAATAACCGGAAAAAAATACGCTTAACAGCTTTGCATTTTTGCTTTTTATTTGCTCTCCTTTTTGTAGTGATTTATATTAAAGGTACAGCGGAATTAAAAGTCGCTTCTTCCGGATATATAAGTTTGGATGAAATAGAAGAGTGGGAAGAGCATCTGATTGCTGATGATCAGTTGTCTTTTATCCTGTTTCATGATGGAGAATCGAACCCTGTCCGCCTGATGGAACATCATATTTCCCGTTTACTGGCAGAAGAGTCTGTAGGAGCCTGTTATAAAGTACATGGGTTAGCCAATGAAGACCTGTGTATCCAGTACCAGATCGCCGGTTTCCCCAGCGTATTGGTTTTCAGGAGTGGGGAAGAGGTCGGACGTATCCAGGGCGTATCTTCCTATTATAACCTGAAACATATTTATAAGAAAATAAAACATTAATCCATAGACAAATGAAGAATCTCAATCGATTTATAAAAGAAAACAAGGCGTCCCTGATAGGAATGCTTATCGGATTAGTGTTGGGATACCTCTACTGGGACCACATTGCCTGTTATAGCGGAACCTTCCTGCTGGGCTCGGAATGTTGGGTAAACTGTGCCCTGGGCGCCCTCACGGGCGGCCTTATGGCATGCTTACTTAAAGAACCTCACCCCGAAAAATAATCATTCATTGTTATTTGACAAAATTACAAATTATAAACCCGGAGGGAGGCTCTATCCCAGCCCAGGGCAACGCCCAATGTTATCAACTTAAGAATAAATAGTATGGTTGGTTGAAGGGGATTTATAATCCGCTTTACTAACCCATACGTCCCGGTTTATCCGGTATTTATTTATTTTGCGAATCACAGATTCTAATACTCGTTAGCCGGGGATTGCAAATGGAACATCCCGGTTTATCGGGGTCCCCTCTGACCAGAATGTGTTTTTAAGTCCCTCCGGGACTTGATGGGTTACATCATCTGGTCACTATCGTAGCCACTGGTATCGCCGTTTTCACGGTTGCGGTTTGCCTGGCGTTTAGGTTTCATGTTTCCAAAACTATAGGTAACAGTGAATCCAACCTGGCGTCCGCCAAACCAGTTTTCCGAATTTTGCTCAAATCCGCTGCCCCAGGTAACCGAAGACCATTTCCTCGAATCCAACAGGTCACGGGCATTGATGCTGATACTAAAGTCATTGAATGTTTTCCGGAGTCCGGCATCCAGTGCATAGTTGCCTTTCCGGTATCCCTGTGCCGTTACCTGTTTGGCGTTGTAATTGCCATTCAGTTGTAATGAATAGGCTTTCGGAAATTTCACATTGGCAATGATACGTACATTCCATGAAAAATCCTCCTGACCCTCTCCGGTAACAGGTGTAGTAGTTCCTGCCGGCAAATAGGTAAAACCATCCAGTTTGTAATAGAAGAGGTTCAATGTGCTCGTCAGGTCTAAGAAATTAAACAGGTTGTTTTTTCCTACGATCTCCGTCCCGGCTGAGGTAGTTTGCGCAATATTCTGAAAGGTCGTTTTCATCACATTGTCTTCCCGGAAAGAGATCCGCTGGATCACGTCATCCGTAGTCCGGTAATAGCCCGAAAAAGAGAGCATGTGATTGTCCCAGGTTTTGATATAGTTCAATTCAAACGCATTGGAATATTGAGGATCCAGATAAGGATTACCAAACGAAATATTGGTGGAGTCCGTAATGTTCATAAACGGGTTTAACTGTCCTCCCCAGGGACGTGAAATACGACGGGTATAGTTGATCTGTATTTCGTTGTCATTCGGGAGCGCATAGGAAACAAACGCACTTGGAAAGAAACTGAAATAGTCTGTTTTGTAAGCAGGGGCTGTCGATTCCTCTTCTCCGAATCCCGGTGATTTGGTAGTGATGTTGGAGTATTCCCCCCGCATGCCCAACTGGAAACTAAACGAGTTCCATTTGCCTGAGTAGGTAGCATAGATCGCATGTATATCCCGGTTATAGATAAAGCGGTTATACAGATCCAGATCCATTTCGGCGTCAGCGGCTGTATTACCGGAAAAAGTTGTCACCGGACTATTCTCCCGTCCTAATGTTCCTTTATATCCGCCCTCTATTTTGTGATTCTCATTCAGTTTATTCAGGTAATCCAGCTGGATCTCCCAGTTATGGGAATTAATATCCCGTTGTTGCCGCTGGTAAGAATTCCGGACGGAGTTATCACTATAATGAGATACCTGGTCGTAGATACTGGTTTCATCCATGCCCCATTTATTGTAAGACGCCGTGAAATCCAGGTTATGTTCTTCGCCGAACTCCCGTTTATACCCGATCTCTATGTTTCCCCCTTTCATATCATTGTCGGAAGATGCGATACGCTGGCTCCGGGTATAGGAGCGCGGATCGTTGCTCAGGTAATTGGTGGTACGGTCATTATTCCCATTTCCAAACATCCCGAAAGCATTCAGGGATAAATGATCCTGGTCCGTTACCCGGTAAGTCAGGCCCATACGGGCAAAGACATTTCCGTTATATCCTTTACTGGTATTATCCTGGTTCAGGAAGGTGGTGTCGGTCTCATTGAAATTAGTCCGGTTGGTGTATCCTCCGCTCCGGCGTGCCCGGCGGCGGTATCCTAAGCTGGCATACGCGTCTAATGGCCCACTGTTATAATTGATGTTTGCGCTCGCGTTATATCCTCCGCGTGTATCCGCTCCGGCCTGGGCACTTCCGTAATACCCCGCTTTCCGGTCCCGTTTCAGGATAATGTTGATAATCCCCGCCGTCCCTTCCGGGCTGTATTTGGCAGACGGGTTGGTGATCACTTCGATCCGTTCGATAGATTCCGCCGGCAACTGTTCCAGGATCTGCGCCCGGTTATCGGCCGACAGTCCGGAGGCTTTTCCGTTGATCCAGATTGTTACGGATGAATTGCCCCGTAAAGAGATTTCCCCTTCATTGTCCACTTCCACCGAAGGGATATTCGTCAGGATATCGCTGGCCGATCCCCCTGCCGAAGCAAGGCTCTGGTCTACATTAAATACTTTTTTGTCGATCTCAAACCGCATTTGTGAACGCATACCCACCACCTGCACTTCGCTTAATACCTGGGTATCCTCTGATAAAAAGACAGGCGGCAGAGTGACGGCGTTAATGCCGGCAGTCAAAGAGATTTCCTGTTCATAGGTCTGGTAACCAATAAAAGAGATCTGCAACAGATAGGTATCATTGGGTACATTGGTAAGCACGAAATTACCATCCAGATCGGTGGTCGTTCCCATCGGAAGAGCCCCTTCCACCCCCTTTTTTCTCAACGTCACGTTTACAAAATCCAGCGGTTCGTTTGAAGTGGCATCAATTACCCTTCCTTTAATATCCCCCGCGACAACATTTCCCCAAACAGCATTTCCCATGGTAATAACACATAGAAAAAGATAGATAAAAGATAGCCTCATAATACGATAAACAATTCAGTTTGCCTTAAATAAATATAATCAATGGATCGTTAATTTTAACGAGTCAAAAGTACACATAAAATTCAATGACAAGTTTTAATAAAGGTGAAATGAAAAAAAAGAAGAATAAATCAGAAGTTAAGAAGTCAAGAAGTTAAGAAGTAAGAAGAATGAATCAGGAGTTGAGAAGTCCAGAAGTAAGAAAAATAAATAGATTCTTAACTTCTAACGAACGAAGTGAGTGCTAACTTGTTACTTCTTAACTTCTTGTTTCTTACTTCTTAACTTCTAATTTCTGACTTCTTATTTCTTAACTTCTTAACTACTGAAATTGTTATATTACTATGAAAGAGTATAGTTTAATAGACGGACGGATGATTCCGGGTATTGGATTTGGTACCTGGCAAATCCCTGATGGAGAGATCGTAAAAGAGAGTGTACGGATTGCAATCGCTAATGGGTATCGCCACATTGATACGGCTGCGATCTATGATAATGAAACCGGTGTGGGAGAAGGTATTGCCGCCAGTGAAGTCCGGCGGGAAGAGCTGTTCATTACCACCAAAGTCTGGAACAGTGACCGGGGATATGACCAGACGATGCGTGCCTTTGAACGCTCACTGGAAAAACTGGATGTGGGATATGTAGACCTCTATCTGATCCACTGGCCCGCGCGGGGTGACAGCGGCCGGAAAGAAAACCTCGATACCTGGCGTGCACTGGAAACGCTTTATAAGGAGGGACGCGCTAAATCCATCGGGGTCAGTAATTTTCTCAGACATCATTTAATTGATCTAATCAATGATGGAGAGATTCTCCCTATGGTTGACCAGATTGAGTATCATCCCGGTTATACGCAACCGGAAACTGTTGATTTCTGCCGGGAACATAACATTCTGGTGGAAGCCTGGAGTCCGTTGGGATCCGGAAAGATGCTGGAGAATGAACAGTTAAAACAGATGGCCGAAGGCTATGAAAAAACGGTGGCCCAGCTGTGTATCCGCTGGTGTCTGCAAAATGAAACCATTCCCCTGCCTAAATCCACCACTCCGGAACGCATTATCCAGAATCTGGATGTCTTTGATTTTACAATTACCGATGAAGATATGGCAGTCATTGACAACCTGCCCTACATCGGTGGTTCCGGCCTTCACCCGGATAAAATCAATTTTTAAGGGGAAGCCCCTCCCGGCCTCCCCGAAGGGGAGGAGAAAAAGAAAGGAGACTGTGTAAAAGCTCAATTATAAAATCGAAAAAGTTACGATTTGTAAGTTAGACAATCCCTGCAAGGGAGTAAGAAATAGCCCAGGGTCGAGCGCAGCGAACACCCTGGGTGAAGATAAGAGTAGATTCTGAACCTTGTAACGGTTCCACCGGGATAACACAATGCAGGGTGCAACCCTCTTCGGGGTTGAGCTTGGGGGGTGGTTCCTTATCCAGGGTAGCGCTTCGCTGAACCCTGGGCTATGGCAATATTCCCTGCAGGAATAAAAAACAAAAATAAATGGTTACTATTAATTTATAACCTCATTTGTTTTTTATCGGAGTTTTTACATAGGCTCGAAGGCGGGGATCGCATGAAAGCAGATGTTATCACTTTTTTATATGGTGACTCAAACCTGTTCCAATGCGGTCCCCGCCTTCGCGGGGAACAGAGACGGACTTTCAGGAAGCTCCCCCTTCGGGGGAGTTGAGGGGGCTTCGTGTATAAAGCGGTAAGCCGCCGGGCCAGGTTTTCCGGATATCTCCTTTGTCTATCAGTTTTTGAATATCCGCTTTTGCTTTTTTGTGGTTGCACTGGTTCAACCTCATCACGGTCATGATGTTAATAGCCTGGCGCTGGTCGATATAAGCCAGGATACGCTGATGCCGCTCTTCTTCCGTATAACTAACGGACTTCCGGGGATGGGTGACACGCCGGATCTCTGCCTGATTAAGGATCCTTTTAAGGGAAGGGGCCGGTTTGAAATGAATATCTTTGATCCGGATCGAAGGAGAACGGATTTCCTGTATGTCTTTGACCGGACGGCTTTCCAGCGAAAGGGAAAACGTACCTAATCCATCCAGATATATATTCCGGCTCATGCTGAGCTCTTCACATATCAGGTACACCAGATTGTTCATCATTCCTCTGAAATCTGCTTCCGAGAAGGTACTCCGTACGCTTAACATCCGTGCCAGGTAATCACTGTCTGACGTGTCGGATACTACCGGGCGGGGATGTAATACCGGATCCCCGTCTTCTCCCTCCCGGGGAGGGTTTTTGTAAAAGTCATAGAATATAGCCATAATTTATACGATGTTTATCTGTTAACTATTAATAGATTAACTCTTTTGTTGCCGTATAGTAAGTCATTACACCGTGGTGTAATCAGGATTCTACCGTGGTGTAATCGAAATTACACCCAGGTGTAATCCGTATTACTCCCGGCTGTAATGACTTATTGTTCGTATACAATGGATTTAAATATTCAATACTTTTCTAATAGGATCCGTAAGTAAAGGAGATATATCTCTACGTCTCCTTATTATATGTTCCGGTTGGATATAAAGATAGTATATTTAATCTATAAACCCGGTTGTTTTGTCTATAAAATGTGGGTGTCCGGTCTCTTTTTTAAAGCAGGAAGGTTGTTGGATGATACCTTTGTCCTCAGAAAGTTCAATTCATAAAAAGTAAGCGGATGAATAAGAGAGAAGTTATCAGCAGTGTAGCCCGTCGTTCCGGGATCAGTGAAGAGATTTGTGAACAGGTATTGGATTCATTGGAAGAGGTGTTCACGGATGAAGTATCCGGTTCTGCATGGAAAGGCGGAGCCTTTGACAAGCTCTACCGGATCATGGGATATTTTAGGGGGAAGAGGAAATCACCATTTACCGGTAATTAATTGTTAGTGGAATGGTGTATTGGACCCGGACAGGGACTCCGTTGTTTTTGCCGGATATCCAGGCGGGCATTTTTTCGATCCCGCTAATTAATCTCCGGATGATGTGCTTTTCTGATTCTTCATCTACCGGAGGCAGGATATGCAGATGGGTGATCTCTATGCCGGAAACAGCCCCGTCCGGTTCAATGATGACCGTTGCTACTAAACGGCTGATCACAGTGCTGTCCGGTAAAACGGCCGGTAAAACGACTGACCGCATGAATTTCATCAATTCCTGCGGACCACCCGGGTAGTCCGGCATTTCCTCAACCACCGTATAAACCGGGTCGTTTTCTGTTTGTGCATAACTACTTCCTGAAAATAGCAGGCACCCTAAGAGAAGATATAGGATTTTATACATATTGTCCGGTATAGATCATCTGATGCACAAAGATAAATGTTAAACGGGAATCCGGACTAACGGTACTCTTTTTTGTATACTTTTTCTATGTTGCCCGGAAATCCCCTTCAACTAAAAATACCCCTTGTTCCCCGCGAAGGCGGGGACCGCATGAAAGCAGGTGTTATCACTCTTTTATATAGTGACTCAAGCCAGTTCTAATGCGATTCCCGCCTTGATCGCAGGTGGTACATGGGGACTTCATACAATCATAAAGGAGAACTTAACAGCCCCCGGTAAACCGGGATGTACCACCTGCGGCTTCATCGGGGACCCCACTGAAACAGACGTCATCTACAATATAAAATCATATACAATATAAAAGTGATAGAGCCTGCTTTCATGCGGTCCCCGCCTTCGCGGGGAACAAAGAAGGGCTGTTCCGTTAATCTTTTAGAAAAAACGATGTGGTCCTGATCTTATCCTGTGGGATGGTTGTTTCTGTATCAGAATAAAATTAAGATACAGAGACAGATATGGATAATACAGTACAAACAGCACAACAGGTAGCTACCATTAAGTCGGTGAATCCGGCTACGGGGCAGGTAGAGAAAGAATTTCCGGTGATGACGGATGAACGGATTGAGGAGATTTTACAACAGGCGGATGCTGCGTTCCGGCAGTGGAAACAGACCCCTTTCGCAGACCGGGCTACTTTATTGAAGAAGGTGGCTTCTTTGATGCGGGAACGGAAGGAGGAACTGGCTAAACTGTGTACGATTGAAATGGGGAAAGTCCTGAACCAGGGAGTAGGGGAAGTCGAGTTATGTGCGGCTATTTTTGATTACTATGCAGAGAATGGAGAGAAGTTTATGGCGGATGCTCCGTTGGAAACGCCCAAAGGAAAGGCGTTTGTCGCGTATGAACCGTTGGGGGTATTGTTGAGTGTGCAACCGTGGAACTTCCCGTTTTACCAGGTGACCCGTTCGGCGGCTCCTCATATTATGGCAGGAAACACCTATGTATTGAAACATTCGTCGAATGTTCCGCAATGTGCGGATGCGATCGACCGGTTGTTCCGGGATGCAGGAGCACCGGCCGGGGTATTCAGTAACCTGTTTATTCCCGGATCAAAGGCATCGGAACTGATCTCCAATCCTATTATTAAAGGCGTTACATTTACCGGTAGCGAGACGGCCGGAAAAGCGATTGCCTCAGAGGCAGGGAAGGTGGTGAAAAAGCATGTCCTGGAACTGGGAGGAAGTGACCCGCTGATTGTCCTGGAAGATGCAGACCTGGAAACAGCTGTTAAAACAGCAGCTATCGGGCGTATTATGAATGGCGGACAGATCTGTACTTCTCCGAAACGGATCATTGTGATGGAAGCGGTCGCGGAACAGTTTATCCAACAGGCGAAAGCCATTTATGAACAGTTGAAAGTGGGAGATCCACTGGGCCAGGATACTATGTTGGGACCTGTGGTGACGGCGGAAGCCCGGGACCAGCTTCTAAAACAGGTAGAGGATACTGTCAATGCCGGTGCCCGGCTGGTATATGGCGGAAAAGCGATCGCAGGACCGGGTGCATTTATGGAACCGACGATCCTGACGGATGTAAAACCGGGTATGGTGGCCTATTCGGAAGAGATCTTCGGGCCGGTGTTGTGTATTTATGCTGTTAAAGATGAAGCGGAGGCCGTCCGGGTGGCCAATGATACGAAATTCGGATTGGGTGCTACGGTGTTGGGAAAAGACGAGGAACGAGCCATCCGTGTGGCCCGTCAGGTGGAATCGGGCATGGTATTTATTAACCAGGTAACGACTTCGGAACCGGAACTTATTTTCGGTGGAGTGAAGAACTCCGGATATGGCCGGGAATTGTCCCGGGAAGGGATGCTGGAGTTTGTGAATCATAAGTTAATAAGAAGGTAAGTAATTACGAAGTTAAGACTAAAATAAGCTCCCCCTTTGGGGGAGTTAAGGGGGTTGTATGTTAGTAATCGGAATAAACGGGAGTCCGCGGAAGCATGGGAATACGGCGACTCTCTTGGAAAAGGCGCTTGAAGGAGCGGAAGTAGCAGGCGCGAAAACAAAGTTAATCCACCTGTATAAATATACTTATCAGGGGTGTATCAGTTGTTTCGCCTGCAAAAAGAAAGGAAAAGAAAAATATGTGGGCCGTTGCGCGATGAAAGATGAACTGACTCACGTGCTGCATACAGTAATGGAAGCGGACGCGGTCATTCTGGGCTCTCCTGTGTATATGAATAACATTACGGGGATGATGCAGTCTTTTCTGGAACGGCTGCTTTTCCCCTGTGTGTCGTATGGTACGCAGGGCCCTTCCCAATATACAGGACAGATTCATGCAGGGATGATTTATACGATGAACATGACGGAGAAACAATTGGCGGCTTCGGGATTTGAATCGATGATCCGGACCCAGGACGCGACTCTTCAATTGCTGAATGGAAAAGTCGAAAAACTGATTTGTACCGATACCTACCAGTTCCGGAATTATAACAAATATGAAGCCGGGGGGATAGATGAACCCCATAAGGCACAGGTGCGGCTTCACCAATTTCCGGTAGATTGTGAAAAGGCCTATGAGTTGGGTTTGGAACTGGCTGCTGCGTTTCTTCCGGTAGAATAGCCTTTTTATAATATCAGGTAAATAGCGGTCATGTGGCAGAAGCTGCCGGCCAGGACAAAGAGATGGAACACGGTATGCATATACCGCAGACGGGTCAGGGAATAAAAGAGGGCACCCATGATATAGGCGGCCCCTCCGGCGATCAGCCAGTGGAGTGCCCGGAGCTGTCCTCCTGCTTCCAGGGTACGGATCAATGGACCGAAGGCAACGAAAATGCTACATCCTAACAATACAAAGCAGATGGTTTCGAGATGGCTGTGTTTTTGCAGCTTCCGGAAACTCATGTACAGACCGGTAAAAGCCGCCAGCCAGTTGAAGATAAAAAGGGTCCATCCCCAGATTCCCACATCCCGTAACACCAATAAGGTAAAAGGTGCATAGGTTCCGGAAATATGCATATAGATCGCACTATGGTCAAGTTTACGTAACAGTTGTTTTCTGTCTCCTTCTATACATCCATGATAGCAGGTAGAGGCAATGTAGGAAAAGAGCATACCAAACAGATACATAAGTACACTCCAGAGTGCCCATCCGCTTTCATGCTCTCTGGCCGCATTCAGCAGGACCCAGCCTCCTGCAATCCCTAATCCGATTCCGGCCGCATGGGTCAGGGTATTGGCCTGTTCTTCCCTTTTCGTGTAAAAGCCCATTGGATAAACGTTTGTTTTTGAAGGGTAAAGATAGGGAGAAGTAAATGAAAAATAGAATGAGGTCTTTTATTTTTCACTCTTTCTTTTAATAATATTTCTCCAGTTCTGATAAAAGGGTCGCTTTATCAATCACTCCGGAAGCGCGCCAAACGGATTCCCCTTTGCTGAAGATCATAAAGGTGGGAACGGATTGAATCCGGTATTGCATGGCAAAGGGTTCGTTTTTATCAATATCTATTTTTAAGACTCTTGCTTTTCCCTGTACCTCTTTTCCCAGCGCATCCACTACAGGACTCATGGCTTTACACGGACCACACCAGGTAGCGAAAAAATCTACCAAAACCGGTTTCTCTCCTTTGATTATTTCTTCAAATGTTTCCATAATTTGTTTTTATTTGATTCAACTTTTATATAAC
>JAJQES010000300.1 GCA_021201565.1 Tannerellaceae bacterium | reverse complement strand
TTATAAATGGCTGATGCGTCAAAAGTGTCAGGATATCCAACAGGATTTGTTATCGTCGGATTTATCCATTAAAGATATTAGTCATAAATACGGATTTGAATCATTAGCGAATTTTTCTCACTTTTGCAGAACTAATTTCGGTAAATCACCCCGGGCTTTGCGGGCAGAGTAGTGATTTCTGAACTAACTTTATAGCTATAGGAATATTATAGACAAACAGTATGATGCAGTATATGAATAATAGATGATTCAAAAAATAATCCCGGATTTATGGTCCGGGATTGTATTTTTTAAATTCTTTCTAACGTAGCTTTCAGAAAGTCCCACACTTTCGCAACGGACGGAATATTTATCCGCTCATCCGGTGAATGAGGGAATTGCAGATCCGGACCGATAGAAATCATATCCATAGTGGGGTACGCTCCCTGAATGATTCCGCATTCCAAACCAGCATGCATAACTTTTACTGATGGAGTCTTTCCATATAAGCTTTTATAGGTTTCCAGCATGACATTCAATATGTAGGATTGAATATTAGGTTGCCATCCATTATAGGAACCTCCATATTCTACTTTAGCACCAGCCAGCGCAAAGACACTTTCCAGACTGGAGCATACAGATGCTTTCCGGCTTTCCGAAGAACTACGTACTAGGATTTTCACCTCTATCAATTCATTCTCTGATTTTACCACCGCCAGGTTACTGGAGGACTCTACAGTGCCCGGAAAGTCATGTAACATACTGATTACACCATTCTGACAACCTTCAATGGCATTAATAAGGCCATCCTGAATTTCTTCCGGAATCAGCTTAGAGGGTAAGTCTGTAGCTTCTGCAGTAAAACAGATATTTTCTTCTATACCTTTATATTCTTCCTGATAAAGTTCCTGGAAATCAGAAACCATTTCCCATAGGATTTCGGCATTATCACCGGGAATAGTGATGGTTGCAAATGCTTCCCGTGGAATGGCATTCCGTAAAGATCCTCCTTCAATTGTGGCAAGACGTGCTCCGCAACCGGCTACAGCTTCTTTCAGGAAACGAAACATCAATTTGTTCGCATTGGCCCGTCCCAGGTGAATATCTACTCCTGAATGGCCTCCTTTCAGTCCGGTGAGGCTTAATTTAACAGCCATATCTCCTTCCGGAATATATTCATCGTCTTTGAATTGGAATGAGATGTTCAGATCTGCACCTCCGGCACAACCCACAAATAGTTCTCCTTCCTCTTCCGAGTCACAGTTGATCAGAATTTCTCCTTTGCAAAATCCGGGTTTCAGGCCAAATGCTCCATCCATTCCGACTTCTTCATCTACTGTAAATAAAGCTTCTAAGGGGCCGTGTATGAGTGATTTATCGGCCAGAATGGCCATGGATAAAGCTGCTCCGATTCCGTTATCCGCTCCCAGAGTGGTATCATGTGCAGTCACCCAGTCACCCTCAATATATGCATCTATCGGATCTGTAAAGAAATCATGCTTTACATTGGAGTTTTTTTGTGGAACCATATCGAGATGAGATTGCAGAATCACAGCCTTTTTGGATTCCATACCGGGAGATGCCGGCTTACGGATCAGGACATTTCCCGTCTCATCCTGTAAAGTTTCCAGTCCTAAACTGTTTCCGAATTTTTTCACGTATCCGGTTACTTCTTTCATGTGTCCGGTTGGGCGTGGAATCTGAGTGAGATCATAGAAATAGCCCCAAACCTGTTTGGGAGAAAGATCCTGAATGTTTGCTGACATAGCTTATCAATTTAAGATGAAACCTTTTATTGTAAATCATTTAGTCCGTAACACTTTCCGGAATTTCTTTGTTGCTGAATGGTAAAGCCATGATACCAAATAAGCCGCAAATGATTACCCAGATTGATTGAATGGCAAATACAACCATAGCAAAAGCCAGAGCATCGCTCATTTTAACACCGTAACACATCAGTGTTGTATACACCATGAAATGCCAGGCACCCATTCCTCCCGGCACCGGTACAGCAACTCCCACACTACTCATCATGAAAGCTACCAGTCCGGCAGTTATTCCCAAATCCTTTGTAAAATCAAAGGCATAGAATGTTAGGTAAAAATAGAAAAAATATCCGGTCCATATCATCAAAGTCTGTAAAATAAATTTGACTTTCTGATCCATCAACCAGACACTTTTCATCCCTTCCCAGATATTTACCAGAATACCCCTGATCTTTTGTACCAGTTTATGATTACTCATATAGGTAAAGACAAACCAGATCAGAGCTGCTATAAACAGGAAAACCACAATGAGCCAGGAAGAATTCAATATTGAATTTACTCCGTCCAGCATCTCCGGATTAAGAGCTACATATTGTTTAAAGAATCCAAAATTAAAAATGAAGATAAAGAGAGCTAAGGTACCTACTGTCACAGTGTCGGATACCCTGTCAATCAATAAGGTTCCGAATAGTTTGGTGAAAGAGATCTTTTCATATTTGGAAATAACACCGCATCTCCACACTTCTCCTGCCCGGGGCAATACAAAATTGATCGCATAATTTCCTAACACGGCGTAGATGAGATTTCTCATTTTAAAAGTTTCTCCCAAAGAAGAAATCAATAATCCCCATCGATAAGCCCGGACAATGTTCGCAAATAAACCAAATAAAAGAGAAAACAAAAGAATATCGTAGCGTACACCTTTTTGGAGTATCAGCCACATTTCACTGAAATCGTTGTCTTTATAGATTGCCCATAATAATAGAA
>JAJQES010000175.1 GCA_021201565.1 Tannerellaceae bacterium | reverse complement strand
ATCTCATCATCAATTAATACATCACCGTATGGTATAATATCCGGTTTACTTGTAATATTTATTCTGACTTTATCCTCGTTATCAATAAATTCAATTAACTTTTGTTTTTCCAACCATTCAGACACAAAAACCTCTTTCCGGTCAATTTCTAAAGTAGCGCAATAAACAGGAAAACCAGCTATCTTCTTTTTCTTTCTTTTAATAGAATAATCATATAGATCAATCCATTCCTCTTTAGCAACAGAATTAGTAAGAAAATGCAATAAATAAACCTCTAAAAATAAAACCGGAACATTTAACTGAACCCTGTTATTTAATTCATATAATAAATAATTACACAAGTTATATAACTCGATATATTTAGGAATTCGTTCCCCCGATCTGAACATACGAACCCAAATATCCCGGTTATTATTTTTGAGTTTAATATATTTAGGCACAACACTTCCCTCATCTATCTGTTTATCCATAGCCCGGTGAAGTTCTATATCAATCTTTTCTCCTCTCTTACCTGAATAAAAAGAAAGATCATTATGCAACCCCCTGAAAGTAACGCCATAACGCAAACGGGTAAACGCTGAAAGACTCATTCTTCTGCTGATCTTTTCAATAAACCGGTGCTGATGATAAAAATGCCGCGACACAAGTTCGTCAATACTATTATTTGTATAATAATCCTTCATTATTTTACCCATGAAAACAGACTCATACTCTGCCGGAATCAAAATTTCTTTGAAAGAATTGGTATAGATTTCCGAATAATTAATAGACAAGGGAGACATCTCTTTTTCACTCTGAAGCCAGTTATTTAATAACTCATATAGTTCATCAGCCAATTCGATCCCTATCAAATAACGAATATCTTTCTTTTCAATAGTATAAATCTCAGTTTTAGTCAAAACTGAAATATATTTTTTAAACCTTACAAACAAGCTAAGGGAAGATAAATAATTGGCCCAAATCGTTAAAGACCTTTCCGTATGATATTGCACATATTCTTCAGCGCCTTCAACATCCTTTTCAGGAGTAAAAGTAAGGAACTTTTCTACCCTCTGATAAGGAATCCGGTACAAGTCAGCATATTCCTCCGGCAAAAAACGGTCAAAAACATGTAATGCTTCAACCGCCAATGGATAAGGACTATAAGTGACTATTTTCAAAACATCCGGCTGGTTTTCATCTTATGATTTATTCAGGAAAAAGCGTATTTTAGAAAACTCCGGATGCAAAGGCCCACGCACCTCTCTTTTATTAATAGCTTCAAAAACAATAGTCCAAACATAATTTTGGATACTTTTGTCTTTTAATAAAACAGGGTGTACTATTTTATAAGGCAATTCTATTTCCGGACTGGTTTCCGGTTTTTCAGCATTATAGGTCTGTACAATTTCATTTAATAACTTGTCAATCTCCTGTACCTCAAACTTACCCTCTACAGTTACCAAAGGGAACTCTATATCATAGGGCCCCCCTCTCAGAAATGCAGACATTTCCCTGTTTACGAATGAAAACGAATCATCTTCATTCTCAAACACTAAGGGCGTATGTTCAGGGTTTATCTTAACCGAACTTCCCTTCACAACAGAGGCCGGCAATTTAATAACCTCAAGCGGAGCTATATCGCCACCATCCAGGCGTTGGGAAATACCATGAAAAGTGTTAAGCAATCTTTCTATTTTACGATAAGTGCTACCGAAAATTATGCTATCATCACAAAGTTTATAGGTGTGGTGCGACTTTCCGGTAGAAAAATGAAAAGGCAATGCATGCTCCGAAAAAACCTGGTTCAGATAACTTTTATCCAATAATCCCTCACGTATAAGTACTTCTAAAATTCTTGGACATTTTCTGGCGATTGATAAAGTATAAGCTTCCCCCATCGAATTGATCAGGTCTGCCCAAATTTTCAATTTAGGATATTTTGCTACAAATCTTGATTCTTCTGTTATCATAATTTACAAGTCTATCTTAGACATGAATATTTTTGCCTTTTCAATTGGTATTATTTTTAACCCAGCTAATAAAATCAAAGAGTCATTCTTAAAAGAATGACAATCAATAACTTAACCTGCTGATTAACAAAGTCCCTCAAAGATATAAATTATTCTTGGAAAATTAATTATTATTCAAAATAATCTTTATAAAAAATAAGAAATAAACAATTTATATCTACTTATTTTCAAAATAAAACTAATCTGCAAATTCGATTGTTCTCATTACCCTGTTAATTTAAATACCCGTTTCTATTAATATATATAAAACAGTCCACATTTGTTAACCACAAGCCCCTTCCACACCCCTCACGAACATTAAAAAAATCGCCGGGGAGTTCAGCATCATTTATTCGTGAGTATTCAGGGACAATAGATGGGTGCTTTAGTAGGTCTGTTTTATGGGTTCAGGGGATAGGGAAGGCAGAGTTCGCAGAATAATATTTAAAAATCTTCTGCGTTTTTCTGCGTATTCTGCGAACTCTGCGTTCTCTATCCATTAAACCCATAAAACAGACCTGATAAACCCTTGCAAATCCCACAAATTCTCACCACCGTTGTAGTTCCTAAAAACCAATTTATGATAAACTTGAAATTACATTACAAAAATAATGGCCTCCTATGGTGCGGGTTAGTGGAAACATCCCGGCGCTCTCAAATTGGTAGCGTAGGACACCTAAGGGTGGCTTTTTTATTTTAAAATTTTCAAGTTATGAAAAATTTATCACCTCAGGAGGCAGCCGCTTGTTTGCG
>JAJQES010000225.1 GCA_021201565.1 Tannerellaceae bacterium | reverse complement strand
GAGGATGTAAAGTCAAATGTTTTCCGGAAGAGAGGTTGGTATTAACAGAGTATTTAAGAATGATTTTTACAAAAAACTGTTATTTCTCATATAGATAGGACGAATAGTCTTGGAAAACCTGTTACTTTTGCAATCTAATTAAATACAAAAGAATATGGGAATATTTTCTAAATTAATAAATAAAAGAGAAGAGGCTGCTGCGGAAACACAAAGCCGCGCAGAAGAGTTTATTACTCTTATCCGGGTATATTATCAGTCAGTGATGGCAGTACAGCTGGGTATTACCAATATGAATGTATTGGCTGATATGGCATTATTTAAACGAATGTTGAAGATTCCTACTCAGAATAATAAATTAGGATTGGCAGAGAAAGGACGGGCAAAGAAAATTCTGATGCAGGATTATGATATGGATGAGAACTTTTTTAAAGAAATAGATCAATCGGTAAAAAGAAACTGCCGGACCATTAATGATGTGCAGCCTTATTTCTTTAAATTCCAGGGTTTTTGTAGTGATCTTTTTTCTTTAATGGAGAACATGATGAAATGGAAATTCCGTTTTTCTATGTTGTTTAAAAAACTTCTGTATAAAAATACCCAAAATACCATTCATGAGATTGTCACCCGTTCGGAGTGGAAAGATATTAATATTCAGAAAGCTGCCTGGAATATTCGTAAGTATAAAGAAGCATTAGGATATTCAGAACAATGGATGACTGATTTCGTTTACCATGTTATCTTGTTAGCAAGCCGGGGAACCAAGAAGAAGTAATATTGTTTTCAATATAAATTAGAAAAACCTGTTAACAACGTTAATAGGTTTTTTTATAAAGTGGTGAGAAATGTTTCAATTTGTGGGATCAATGCTTCTTTTCCACTATTTGTGATAATGAAGTCTGCAAGTTCACATTTTTTTTTATCCGGTAGCTGGTTTTGTATCCTGCTTTTAACTTCTTCCCGGGATAAGTGGTCTCTTTCCGAAACTCTGTTAATTCGTATCTCTTCAGGAGCATATACCATTAGACTTTTATCTGTTTTTTGATTAAATCCGGATTCAAACAGGATAGCACTTTCTATAACTACGATATGTGTTGTCTGTTCTTTTGCCCATATTAGAAAGTCTTCTAAAACGACCGGATGAATGATCCTGTTAACAGCGGCCAGATAGTTGGAATTATTGAAGATATATTGTGCCAGCAAAGGTTTATTTAGCTTCCCGCCCTGATAGAGTTTGTCTCCGAGAAGCCTGGTAAGTTGATTTTTGATAAGTGGAGAACTTTCTGTCAATTTTTTACTTTCCCTATCTGCTATATAAACAGGTATTCCTATGATTTGAAATAATTTAGCAACCACTGATTTACCGCTTCCTATTCCCCCTGTTAATCCTATCTTGATCATATCGGACGTATTCGTTCAAATATAAACTCAATTCTATTTGGAGATAGAGTTGTATTTTCTATCCACGTTGGTTTCTGTGTCAATGTAATAGAAGTAGAACCTGATGGATTATTTTCCAGATCTATATAGTTGAGTTCAATAGCAAATTCATCTTCAGACAAGTCTTTATAACGTGATAAAGGTACTTGTGCATTTACTTTTATCATAGAAGGAAATGCCCGGATATTATAATTACGGGGAACACCAATAAATTGAACCGGAATTTCAAAAGTTTTCTCTGTAAATTCTTCAATGGGAATAGTAATAGTTACCATTTGAGGTTCATACGAGGTTCCTTTAATGGCTTCCAGTTGAACGATGCGGCTAATAGTTTTATTTGCATTCTTAATTTCAGTATAGTTGGTATTAACCAAAGAAAGAGTATCAATTCTTTCTTTACTGGAATATACTTCAACCGTAGAGGGTGAAATTTCTATTTTCCCGGATAAGGCATAACCGGATTGGGGCTGAATGGATCCATTGAAAATAACAGGCACCGATTTATGAGCTCTCAGGCTATACTCTACATCTATTTGTTGAGGTTCAAAAGATAAAATGTTAGTCGTATTAATCAATTGTTTAGCTATTTCAGTTTCAACATCCTGCTTGCGAACATGTAACGTGCCGGATTCCCCGGAAGTGTTACGCATGTTTACATCAATTGAAGCGAATGATCTACCAAAAGAATAGTTTAATAAAACGCTACCTCTATCTTTAACCCGGGTTACAATCCTTTCAGGTGGAGAGTGTGCGAAGGTTATATCCGGAGGAATATTTCTGTACCTGATAGGTATATTTAAGGTGATTTCGTATTCTTCCTGCAGGCTCTGAAGTATCCAGAATCCGAAAGACAGAAATACAAAAAATAAAAATACCAGAGCTTCCCGCCATTGTTGCCGTTGGAGGAACGCTCTGATATTTGATCTTACAGACTTGAAGAATATTGTTGTCTTTTCAAGTCGTTTCATAGGAACTTATTTTGTTTGCTGGCTATCTTCAGGAGATTCAAAGATCTGTGATTTATCAACACGAATTTTTACTCCATCCGCAATTTCTATCATCATATAGACATCTCCGATCTCCCGTATTTTGCCATAAATACCTCCGGCAGTCACCACCCGGTCTCCAGGTTTCATTGCCTCACGTTTTTGCAAAAGCTCTTTTTGTCTTTTTTGTTGAGGACGGATCATAAAGAAATAAAAGATACCGATGATGATCGCAAACATCATAATGGTTTTTAGACCTTCATTTCCAAAGAATCCTCCCGGGGCTACATCCTGTAGCAAAATTATATCCAGTATATTCAT
>JAJQES010000187.1 GCA_021201565.1 Tannerellaceae bacterium | reverse complement strand
ATTGGGTATATTCCATACAATTTTAATTGTAAACGCTTTTACGCAAGAGATTTAATATTTAGACCAGCAGGATTTGAAATCCTGCTGGTTACTTTATCCGGAACCAAAAGAATTACAAACCCTAAGACTATACAAGCGGGGAACACAGATTCCCGCAGTCCGGAACTTCTTCACAGGGCCGCCCATCAACGGCTAACCGGCCTCCTTCTTTCTCCTCCCTTTTTACGCCGGGAGGAAAAAAGGGGTGGACTAAAAATATTATCAGCTAAAAATAACGGTTTTGTTTTTATAAGTGAGGACTTTACGTTGAATGTGTTTTTCGACCGCACGGGAGAGGACGATCTTTTCAAGGTCACGTCCTTTGCTGATCAGGTCTTCTACCGTGTCTTTATGGGAAATCCGGACAATATCCTGTTCAATGATAGGGCCGGCATCCAGGTCAGCCGTCACATAATGGCTGGTAGCTCCAATCAGCTTGACACCTCTCTCGAAAGCGGCATGATAGGGTTTTGCCCCGACGAAAGCGGGCAGGAATGAATGGTGGATGTTGATAATACGGTTGGGATACCGGGCGATCATACGATCGGTAATAACCTGCATATAACGGGCCAACACAATGAAATCAATCCGGTACTTTTCCAGCAGAGCCAGCTCAGCCGCTTCCTGTTCTTCTTTATTCTCCTTTGTGATGGGAAAGACATAGTAGTCAATGCCAAACCGTTTACCGATCTCCTCCAAATCAGGATGATTACTGATAATAAGGGGAATTTCCACCTTCCATTCGCCCGCAGTATAACGGGCCAGCAGGTCGTAAATACAGTGGGACATTTTGGAGACAAAAATAGCCATCCGCGGTTTATAATCGTTCTGGTACAACCGGAAATGCATCTCATATTTGGAACCATAGAGGGTATTAAAATACTCCTCTATTTTATCTGCCGGGATGACAAAGTCTGTCAGGTCCCACTCTACCCGCATAAAGAACACTTTATGTTCACGGTCTACATGCTGGTCGAGATAGAGGATGTTTCCACCATTCACATGGATGAAATCGGTAATAGTAGCTACCAGTCCCGGGCGATCCGGACAGTGAATCAGCAGGATCGCAGTCTTTTTATGTATACTCATTGGATAACTTTCTTAATAGGCCCGGGCAAACAAGACACGTTGTGCGGAGGGTTTGCCGGTCACCATACAAACACCCGGTGTTTTATCCCCTTCCAGCGGAATACAACGGATCGTTGCTTTTGTTTCATTCTTGATCAGCTCTTCGGTTTCCGCTGTCCCATCCCAATGGGCCATAATGAACAAACCGTCTTCGATCTTTTCCTTAAATTCCTCGTAGGTATCCACCGCAATGGTACGTTCCTCACGCAAATCGTAAGCTTTCTTAAAGATATTCGCCTGGATATCTCCCAGTAGGTTCTTTACATACTCCACAATGCCGTCGCAGGTGATAGTCTCTTTCTCAAGCGTATCCCGGCGCATGACTTCAATCGTGTTGTTTTCCAGATCACGGCCTCCCATCGCCAGACGGACAGGCACTCCTTTTAATTCATATTCGGCAAATTTCCATCCCGGTTTCTTATTATCGGCATCGTCAAACCTGACTGAAATACCATATTCTTTCAATCCGGCCATAATACCGTTTACCTTTTCCCGGATCTGGTTGAGTTGCTCTTCACTCCGGTAGATCGGAATAATAACGACCTGGATGGGGGCGAGCTTCGGAGGCAATACCAGCCCGTTGTCATCGGAGTGAGTCATGATCAGTGCCCCTACCAGACGGGTAGAGACTCCCCAGGAGGTGGCCCACGCATAATCGACCTTACCGGTTTTATCAATAAAGGTTACATCAAACGCTTTTCCGAAGTTTTGTCCGAGGAAATGAGAGGTTCCGGCCTGCAGGGCTTTCCCGTCCTGCATCATAGCTTCGATCGTATAGGTATCAAGCGCTCCCGCAAACCGCTCGCTGGCTGATTTCACCCCTTTTACTACCGGCATCGCCATATACTGCTCTGCAAATGTAGCATATACATCCTGCATCTTTTTAGCTTCGATCTCTGCTTCTTCGCTGGTCGCATGGGCGGTATGCCCTTCCTGCCAGAGGAATTCGGCTGTACGCAGGAAGAGACGGGTACGCATCTCCCAACGCATCACGTTGGCCCATTGATTGACTAAGATAGGCAGGTCACGGTAAGACTGGATCCAGTTGCGGTAGGTATTCCAGATAATGGTTTCGGAAGTCGGACGAATGATCAGTTCTTCTTCCAGTTTAGCAGCCGGGTCTACCACAACCCCGCTTCCATCGGGATTATTTTTCAAACGGTAGTGTGTGACAACCGCACACTCTTTGGCAAATCCTTCCACATGATCAGCTTCTTTACTCAGGAAAGATTTAGGGATCAGCAGAGGGAAATAGGCATTGACATGTCCGGTTTCTTTGAACATATCATCCAGCGTACGCTGCATTTTTTCCCAGATCGCGTATCCGTAGGGCTTGATCACCATACATCCGCGTACTGCCGAATTCTCGGCCAGATCAGCCTTGATCACCAGATCCTGATACCATTGCGAGTAGTTCACCTTTCTCGAAGTAAGTTCTTTTAGCTCTTTTGCCATCTTATTATCTATTTTTATTTGCTTTTCCTTACATTTTAACGAAATGCAAAGGTAGGAAAATATTTTTATAGTAGTTAGTAGTTAGTAGTTAGTAGTTAGTAGTTAGTAGTTAGTAGTTAGTA
>JAJQES010000052.1 GCA_021201565.1 Tannerellaceae bacterium | reverse complement strand
AGTTAAGAAATCAGGAAGAAAACAAAACAGTTCCCCGGCTTGACCGGGGACCGCATAGGAACAAGCTTTATCACTTTTTTATATTGTAACTATCGTTTGCGCTGGTGCGGTCCCCGGTCAAGCCGGGGAACAGGTATAGTTCATTCTTAACTTCTTAACTTCTCACTTCTTAACTTCTTACTTCTCACTTCCCACTTTTAAAAACTAAACAAATGATGACTGAAAATTACGAGTATTCTCTTGAAGAGACAGAACAGGCCGTGGTTTGTACCCTGTTAGTAAAACCCCAACACCTGCCCGAGGTTGCCGGCTGGCTGCAGGCACACATGTTCAGCTCACCCCGGACAGCATTCATATTTGAAGCCCTGATGGCCCAATATGAACGGGGCGAAACTCCCGACTTCCTGACCACCGAAACCGAAATGCGGCGCATCCATGCCCAGCGCTGCAAAGAAATGGGCGGCCTGAGCTGCCTCAGTGAAATCCTGCCCCGGGTACGCACCGCGGCCAACCTCAGCCGCTACGCCGAGGAAGTCAAACGGCACTACCTGCTCAGGCAAATCAGGGCCACCGCCACCCAGGCCGCCGGCAAAGCCGCCCTCGAAGAAACCGACCCCCTGCAATTGATCGGCGAACTCGAAAAGCAACTGCTCAACATCCGCGGGTCCGGCCAGCACGGAGCCCCCCTCCGCAACCTGGCCGACCATATCCAGGAAGCCCTGGACCAACACACCGACCGGATCAACCGCAAACAATCCGACTATAGCGTGTGCACCGGATTCAAGGACCTCGACTATATCACCGGCGGATGGCAGCCCGGCGAACTGTATATCCTGGCCGGACGGCCCGCTGATGGCAAAACAGCCATCTCCCTGCAAATAGCCTCCAACGCCGCCATAGCCGGTAAAAAAGTTGGTGTCTTCAGCCTCGAAATGTCCGGTCAGCAACTCGTCAACCGCCTCCTGGCCACCCACACCCACCTGGCACAAAACTGCCTGCGGATCTCCGCCCTCCAAAAAGAGGACCTCGACACCATCCGCCAACAGATCGGGTTCTGGAAAGAGAAATCCTTTTTTCTGGATTACACCCCTGGCAACAGCGTCGAAAACATCCGGGCGCAGGTACTGATGATGAAAAAACAAGTAGGCTGCGACCTGGTAATCATTGACTACCTCCACATGATGGAAGGAAATCCCCGCCGGGGCGAAACCGTCGACCAGGTCGTAGGACGCAACGTAAAGGCACTCAAACAACTCGCCCTCGAAGCCGGTTGCAGCCTGTTGCTACTCTCCCAGATGAACCGGCAGAGTGAAAACCGGGCCGAGAAGAAACACCTGCCCCAACTCAACGACCTGCGTGACAGCGGTGTGATCGAACAGGTAGCCGACGGCGTACTATTCGTATACCGTCCCGACCGCCACGGCATCACCCAGGATGAACATGGCAACTCCCTGCAAGGCATCTGCCAGCTCATCCTCTCCAAATTCCGCCACGGCCCCACCGGCACCGTAAACCTCACCCACAACCCTTCCTTCACCAAATTCACCAATTAAATGGCAAAAAAACATTTCAACTCTCAACCCATGGCATGAAACAACAATACGACATCACACACGTGATCAGACAATACCTACCCTTACAGCAGAGCGGTAGCCGCTGGAAAGGCCTTTGTCCCTTCCACGACGACCACCACCCCTCCCTGACCGTCGATCCCGGCAAACAACGGTTCGTGTGCTACGCCTGTGGCGAACGGGGTGACGCCATCAGCTTCATACAAAAAATCGAACGGTGCAGCTTCAAAGAAGCCCTGGAGAAACTAACACCGGAGTCCTCCCATCCCCCGGAGAGGGGAGGAGAGAAAACCGTCCCCCCACTTACTCCCCCCTCCGGGGGTCGGGGGAGCTTGAGCTCTGTGGGTGACTGGTCAGAACTGTTGCCCCAACTCATGCCCCCGGTGACAGGCGACAGCCACCTCACCCCCACCTACCTCGAATTTGAGGGAGGGGTCGCCCCCCACCTGCTACCGGGCAAATGGAAAATGATGGCAGGCCGTCTCCTCTTCCCCATCCACGACGAACACGGGCAGTTTGCCGGACTCGCCGGCCGGTCACTCGCCCCCCAGGCAGGGGGCCGGGAGGACAGCAACGGGGATAGTCCCAAATACCTCAACACCCCCGGCCTGCCCCGCAGCTCCTTACTGTATGGGCTACACCGGGCGAAAGAAAAAATACGGCAGACAGGCACTGCCTATCTTGTAGAAGGATTCAAAGATGTAATCGCCATGCACGCGGCAGGCATTCAGGAAACCGTCGGCCTTTGCGGTACCCAACTGGCCGGAGGACAACAGGAACTGCTCCGTCGCTACGCCCGGCGAGTGATCCTCGTCATGGACGGCGACCCCGCCGGACAGGAAGCCGCGCGCAGGATCGCAGCCACCCTCCGGCAGGCAGGACTGGAGACAGCCGCGATCGACCTGCCCGGCGGCACCGATCCCGACAGCCTCTTCCGTGAGCAGGGCCCGGAAGCCTTCGCCCGTTACATCACTGAACAAGCCCCCTTCACCGGTCCCATGGAGCTGAGGCTCCTCACAGCCCTCAGCCTCTATCCCACTACCCGGATGCACTTCCGCGACGAATGGCACCCTTTCCCCCGGATACTCGACACCATCCTCACCGCCGAAAACCTCCCTTTTGAAAAAGAGAGCCACCGGCAGGCCCTGGCCGTCTACGTAGCCGGACAAACACC
>JAJQES010000320.1 GCA_021201565.1 Tannerellaceae bacterium | reverse complement strand
CTATTAATCCATATAGAACAAACATTACAGGATTGTAATTAAAAATGGAAGAAAAAGAAGTCTTATAATGTCCCTGAAAGGTAAATTCATTTAAAATCCCTGTGTAATATTCCTTTACCCGAGAAGAAGTTACAAAAAACAGAGAATCTTTAGCACTATATTGAGTAGCACCTTCATCCCGGTGTCTATATTTTACTCCTGTCTCTATTACGATATTTTTAGGTTCCAGCAAACTGTTCCATATTTCATTTATATCTTCCAGATTAACAAGATAGCTTTTCCGTCTTAACATTGTTTGCATAGGTATAGTCTCTTTTTCTCTAAGAGTTAACGCCTCATATTCAGGAGTTCTATCCACAGCAATTGTACCTTCTGCGGAAGTCAAAGTTATTTTCGGAGATTTTTCTTTATTTGGATCATCAAAACGAATTACTCGCATTTTACTATCTTCTATTCTTTTAAACACTTCTTCAACCACTGCAGAAGAAAATGTTTCTTCAATTTTTGCATGTATATCAGCTTTTTCAGTCTGATAAAAACTATAAAATTTATAACTTCCTCCTATTAAAAGAAGAATCTGGAGAATAAGAACAGTAAATAAAAGATATTTCTTCATTGGATGAAAATTAAAGGATGATGTACAAAAATAGAGCAATATTTGAATTCTTATATAAGATATGTGAAATAATATTTATATCCAACCTAATATTTTATTTTATCCGTTAAGAAGTATGTTTTATTTTTGTCCTTCAAAATCAATAAAGATATTAAATGAAACAGTTTCTCTATACCATTATAATTATACACACATTTTTTACTGCCTGTACTACTTCTCCAAAACAAATCTATGAACGGTATGGAGAATTTCCGGAAACTATTCCGTTAACGGGAGACATTATTCCGTTGGATACGGCTCTTTTCAGGTATCCGTTCCGAATAGCGGTGAGGGAGAATATAGCGATTATACAGGATCTTCATAATATAGACCATTACCTGCATGCTTTCTCTTTTCCAGAATGGACCCATTTGGTCTCGTTTGCTCCCCGGGGAGAAGGGCCTGAAGAGATGATCATTTGTGAAACCTTCCAGTTCAATTCGCTGGATTCCCTATGGACACTGGATCCGAATAAAATGGTGATCCACCGGTATGAGATTGTTCCGGACGAGAAAAGTGCTACATTGGCAGAAGTGATCCCTGTGCAAAAGGAGTTACTCCGTTCGCTGGACCTGGCGGTTACCCCGGACGGATTTATTGTACCGGACTATACCGGGGAGTACCGGTATCATCTACTCAACCGGCAGGGGAACCTCGTGCAGTCCGGTGGACATATTCCAACAGAAGAGAAAGGGGATCTTTCGGTGGCCACGGCTCAGGGATGGCGTCCTTTTTTCGATTTCAACGAAGAAAAAGGGATCCTGGCCATGGCGACCCAACTGGGGGAAGTGATTGAAATCTTTGATCTGGCGGATACCACCCATATTGTGAAATATGGGCCTTTGGGGGCACCCCTCTTTAGTGTACATGATGGAAACGGATATCCTGAGGGAATTATGGGATTTGTGGATATACAGGTAACCGGACAATATATTTATGCCGTTTTTGAAGGAACCTGGTTTTCAAAAAAGCTTGAATTTTACGCACAAAATATAAAACCGGTTAGTGGAGGAAACCAAATCTATGTATTTGATTTCAAAGGAAATCCGGTCCGTAAATATCTGCTTGACCATTATATTTACAGCCTGGATGTGCATGAAGACGAGGGCCTTATATATGCCCTGGATCTCAACCAGGATGAACCGGTGGTACGATTCAGATTATAAAACAAATCGTTAAAAAAAGCAGCAAAAGACTGGTTTTTACATGTTCCCGGCCGACTGAATAAAAATATAAGTATTTGTTTGGTATAAGCAACCCAAGGTGTATATCTTTGTGCGTACGTATCAATTATTTTTCAGGAACCTATGAATACCTGTCTTTTAATTTTATTATTTTCACTTTTACTCTCCAGCAAAACCTATGTAATGACAGCGTAGATCACCCTTCTGGTAAGCGAATGGCAAGGCAAAGAGATCCTCTTTCCCGCGTCTCCCGTATTTACAGTCCACGCAACTGATACCACAGATTTCCGGATCCCGGATTCTCCTTTTAAAATTGTTATTTATACTGATTCCATCGGATGTATTTCCTGCAAACTGCAACTAAACAAATGGAAAGAATTTATCCAGGAAACCGATTCAGTGACGGGAGGGGAAGTACCTTTCCTGTTCTTTATGGAGACTAAAAATCTGAAAGAGATGAATCACACCCTCCGGCGGGAACGTTTTCCCCTGCCAGTCTGCATTGATAACCAGGGAGATATGCAACAACTCAATGGGTTTCCGGACCATCTTTCTTTCCGCACGTTTTTGCTGGACCACGAAAACAAAGTGGTTCTGATCGGCAATCCGGTATTGAACGCGGCCATGAAAGAGCTCTATTTGAATGAGATAAGAACGTTCTATACAAATAGAAAACCACAAACGGCCTCAAACGATTCTCCTCTTTTTTCGCAAGGTAAAAGAGAAAAAAGTTTGTTGTCCATAGAAAATCCTCCCCATCTATCTCAATTATCCTTTTCCGGTGAAAAGAAAAAGCAGTTTGAAAACACCTATATCCGTTTTTAAACTGTTATAATAATGTACCGGAAAATTTCAGACCGGGGAGGTACGAAAAATTAATAACTGGCAGATAGGTAGCACTATACGCCTGACTATAACAAGAATGTTACGGTCACATTTTGAATGTAATAAAAATATAAGTTTATTTATTTTTCCGTTATTCTCCCGACGCCTACATTTGCATCGGTTTTAATATGAAGAACAATAATGATTATATAAAACCATCCGGTATGAAACGAATCGGCAATTTAATTGTCAATGTCCTGTTCTGGGGCTGTCTCCTATGGATCGGATTCCTGGTATTGAAGATATTTTGTATAAGTACATTCCGAATTCCCAGTGAATCCATGCAACCGGTTTTAGAGTCCGGTGATTACATAGTAGCAAACAAACTTATTCCGGGTCCCCGGCTTTATAACATTTTCAAACTGGAAAATGGCCGGCCACCCTCGATAAAACGGCTCACAGGCTACCGGAAAGTACGCAGGAATGATGTAGTCGTCTTCAACTTCCCCCATCCTGACAACTGGGAAAAGATTGAGATGCATGTAATGAAATATTATGTTAAACGGTGTATAGGTCTGCCGGGAGATACGGTTTCCATCCGGAACGGGTATTACCGGACAGGGGATACGGCGGAAAGTCCCGGGAACCGAGAGTCCCAGGCACGGATCGCGGCACGCAGAAAAGAGTCTTTTGAGCCGGTGGTATATACAACCTATCCTTACCAGGATTCCATGGGCTGGAATATCAAGGAATTCGGACCGCTGTATGTGCCCCGTCAAGGGGACCGGATCGTACTGGACGAGACCTGTTATCATCTGTATAAACAATTGATTGAATGGGAAGAAAAGGGTACACTGGAGTACAGGGACCAGCAGTTCTTCCTGAACGGGACTCCGGTCACGTCCTATTGTTTCCGGCATGATTACTATTTCATGGGGGGAGACAATGGGGAAGATTCGCAGGATTCAAGATACTGGGGCCTTCTGCCGGATGAATTCATCGCCGGAAAAGCATGGTTTATCTGGAAGTCCGTTGATCCGTTCACCCGGAAAATCCGTTGGGAACGTATCCTGAAAAAGATAAACTAACAGGCTGTAAAGGCCTGAAATATACACAAACAAATTAGTTGAAGTTATTATGGGTCAATTCGATCGCTTAAAAGATGTACTGTACATTATAGGAGGATGTTTTCTCCTGATGACTCCCTTTCTGATAGATCAGAAAATGATAAATGGTCTGATAAACGGTAAATTGTTTTGGGTACAATTTTCGATGTTCTTTCTTTCCGCAACGGTCATATTGCTTGAAATCATCCGCCGTAGGCCCACTTTCCATTTTTCTCTTCCTGACCTGACAGTCATCCTGCTGACGGGTTGCATCCTGGCTACCTACAACTGGAAAACGGATCCGTCCCCTCATTTTTTACTCTTCTGGATACAGATATTACTGGCCTGGTTTATTTTCCGGCATATTTGTAACAATCATCCGTTCCTGGCCAATGTATTTATGCTGTTTATCGTTCTGACGGGAGGGATCCAGGCGCTCTGGGGATTGGTTCAGATTTATAACCTGAGTGACTCGCACCACGTCCTGTTCCGGTTGACCGGCTTTTTCCCGAACCCGGGGCCTTATTCGGGTTATCTGGCTATGATTCTGCCGCTGGCTACCGGTCTGATCCTGGAGATTGGCCATCCTTCCGACTTACGGAATATGGCTTACCGGTTTACCCGGACCCTTTGCTGGTTAACAGTTATCCTTACCCTCATGGTGTTACCTTCAGGGCTGAGCCGGTCGGCCTGGCTGGCTTCTCTCCTTTCCTGTAGCTGGGTATTCTGGAAATACCGGCTGGGCAAAGAATGGGCCATTGCTTTCGTGACACGCAGGCGTACCCTCTCTTTTGTGGTATCACTTATTCTTTTTCTGGCCATAGTAACCGGCATAAGCGGCCTCTATTTACTGAAAAAAGATTCAGCTGACGGCCGCTTCCTGATGTGGAAAGTAACTCTCTATTCCTTTATGGAAACCCCGTTCAGTGGAAAAGGCATAGGAGGATTCCCGGGTGCATACGCCGAAGCGCAGGCTCAGTATTTCACCGCTCAACAAGCCAGCCCGCAGGAAAGATGGGTAGCCGGTACACCGGAAGCCGCTTTCAATGAATATCTGCAGGTATTGACAGAACTGGGCATTGCCGGTTTCCTCTGTTTCGCTGCTTTTTTTGCGTCAGTGATCTATCTGGGTATCCGGAACAAAAAATATTATGCCGTAGGCGCGATTATCTCTTTCCTGCTCTTTTCCCTCTCCTCTTACCCACTGCGGGATCCCTCCTTTTTACCGGTGCTGATGGTGATCTGTGTAATTGCCATTACTAAACCACGCATCAGTGAAGAGACCGTACAACATCCCTACGCCTGGGTAGGAACACCCCTGGTTATCCTGGTGGCTCTTATCTCGCTGGGGATCAGTTGGTATGAAATGCCCCGCCTGAAAAAGTACCGCCAATGGACAGATGCGAAAGTCTTATACAGTAACAAAGCGTATGCTGCCGCCACAGAAAAATACAGTGAATTGTATGACTATGTGCACCATGACCCGGCCTACCTGTTTGAGTATGCCCAATGTCTGGGTGAGTGCGGGGAACATGCGGAAGCGATCCGCCTGTTAAAGCGGGCGACACAGGTAAGCAGTGATCCGATGATCCACTGTATGATCGGGAAAAATAAACTGAAAGAGGGAAAATATGAAGAGGCGGAACAATATTATGAAAAGGCACTGGCCATCCTGCCGGAACGGATTTACCCCTATTTTCTGATGACTGAACTATACAGCCATCCGGAAAACTACCAGAAAAATAAACTGAAACAAGCAGCTGATTCGGTACTATACAAAAAACCCAAGGTAGAAAGTACTGCCGTAGAAGAGATGAGGGATAAAGTAAGAAAATTACTGCTTAAAAATAAAAATGAACAAAACCGGGTCAATTAATATTCTATATTTGTGAAAAGTTTGATAAATAGTAAATCAGAATGAGAACATCCTTTTTAATGACCGTTTTATGCATGTGTATATCCGGTATGTTACCGGCTCAGGAAGCCAAGTATGAATTAAAATCAGCCATTGTCGAAAAAGAGAGTACAGCCATGGGGCAAACCATGGAGATCACCTGGTATTTTGATGACTATGGGAAAACAGAGAGTATTTTTACCACGATTGAACTGCCGGCCGCACTGGGAGGAACGAAGAACCTGATGGTACTATCTAAAGGGGATGATGTTGTAACCATTGACCTGGATGAAAATAAGGGACAAAGAACACCGTTGCCTGAGGCCCCTATTAATTTCTCGATGCTGACACCGGAAATCATGCAGTCCTATAATATGAAAGAAACAGGGACCGGAACCATCCTGGATAAGCCTTGTAGCATCTATGAACTGCAACGGGAAGAGATGGGCATGAAAGTAGACATGAAAATCTGGGTCTGGAAAGGTCTGCAATTAAAAGTGGAAGCAGCCACCGGAGGTATGACAGTCTATTCGGAAGTAGCCACCAATATACAGGAAAACGCTCCTATCCCCACAGATAAACTAACGATCCCTGCAAGGGTAGAAATTCTATAACATCCTTTTCTCTACAAAATGTTTTTTTGTTGAAAAGTTTGCCACTTTCTACCCACACACATCTAACGTTATTATTATCATGACGTTAAACCCATCAAAAAGGTTAGGATTGCCGGCCCGGGTCGTTAACGTTACTGACCAAGGTAGCAAACGTTCCTGACCTGGCTCGCAAACCTTACCGGCCCGGGCCGGTAACCTAACTATGCCGTTGTTTCCACTAACATACTACCCTATATCACAAAAGAATAGACAGTCAACACAGAAAAAACTGCTGCTGCTCCCCGCGAAAGCGGGGACCGCATTAAAACAGACTGTATCCATTATATAGTGTAACTAATCTGGTCATAGGGGATTTGCAATCCTCGACTAACGAGTATTAGAATCTGTGATTCGCAAAATAAATACCGAATAAACCGGGACGTATGGGTTAGTAAAGCGGATTAAAAATCCCCTTCAACCCAAAAAACGGCTCCTGTTCCCCGCGAAAGCGGGGACCGCAAAGAAACAGTGGTTAGTTACAATAATATAATGGATACAGCATGTTTTAATGCGGTCCCCGCTTTCGCGGGGAACATAGACAGGCTTTTGGGTTATTTATTTGCCAGCGCGAGAAACAAAGAAGCTCTCTTTGGGGGAGTTGAGGGGTTTTTTCTATAAAAGTTGCACAATCTTTATAAAAAATACTATATTACGAAAAGATCGTATTGTTTATTTACTATATTTGTTGCAATAAGTAAAAGTCTTAGTAATCAGGCAAAGTTCAAAAACCATGAAATACTATTATTCATTAACGATCCTTATTACCCTGTTTATCGCTTCCTGCTCCGGAAATACCCGGGAGGAAGAACAGGAAACCGGTGTGGAAACAGTTCTGCCGGAAATAGCTAACCAGGTCACTATTTACCCTTTACAAACGGGAAGTTTCCATCATGAACTGATCAGTAATGGAAAACTTACCTCACGCCGGTATGCAGACCTCTATTTTGAATCGGCGGAACCGGTTGAACAGATCTTTGTTAAAAACGGAGACCGGGTCACGAAAGGACAGCCGGTTGCCAAACTGGCCACATTCAAACTAACCAATAGCCTGGCAACAGCTAAGACCTCTTTAGCGCTGGCGAAACTGGAATTACAGGACTTACTGATCGGACAGGGATATGCCCTGGAAGATTCGCTCAAAGTGCCTGCCGCTACATTAGACCTGGTAAAGATCAAAAGTGGATACGACAATGCCCTGGCACAATATGAACTGGCAGCCCACAATGAGAAAAATGCCGTCCTGCGGGCTCCCTTCGACGGGGTAGTGGCCAACCTGTTTTCAAAAGAACATAATATCGCTCCAACCGGTGAAGCCTTCTGCACCATCATAGACTCCCGCAATATAGAGGTAACCTTTACCGTCCTGGAAAATGAATTGTCTCTGGTACGGATCGGAGACCAGGTAGAAATTTCCCCCTTCTCTATGCCGGATATAAAAACCCATGGCCGGATCACGGAAGTGAATCCGGTAGTGGATGAAAACGGTATGGTACAATTAAGGGCCAGCGTATCCAACAGTGGTAAATTGTTTGAAGGGATGAATGTACGGGTGAGTGTACAACGTTCTCTACCGGGTCAATTGGTCATTCCCAAAACAGCCCTGGTCATGCGTTCCGGGAAACAGGTTGTTTTCACAGTAACCCCTGATAATAAAGCGTATTGGAACTATGTACAGACCGGTTTGGAAAATGCGACCGAGTTCACAATAACAGAGGGACTGAAAGACGGAGATATCGTGATTGCAACAGGCAACATCAATCTGGCCCATGAATCACCGGTGGAAATAATTGACAATTGACAATGTACCACTGATAAGTAACACCCTATAGATGAACACGATTACATACAATAAATAAAAGGATAATTGTCACTTACCAATTGTCAATTGTCAATTTGAAAATTATGATAAAATTCCTCCTACAACGTCCGATCGCAGTATTTATGGCATTTACAGCCTGCTTTATTGTAGGGCTGGTGACCTATTTTACGATACCGGTATCTCTTTTGCCGGATATTGCGATTCCGGAAATCACTATACAGGTCACAGGAAAAAATACGTCTGCCAGGGAGTTGGAAAATACAGTCGTAAAACCTATCCGGCAACAGTTGATGCAGGTGAACCATCTGCGGAACATCGAAAGTGAAACCCGGGACGGATATGGACTGGTACGTTTGAATTTTGATTTTGGGACCAACACAAATCTGGCTTTTATTGAAGTCAACGAAAAGATCGACGCAGCGATGAATTCGCTACCAAGGGGTACAGACCGTCCCCGGGTGATCAAAGCCAGCGCAACGGATATTCCTGTTTTTTGTCTGAACCTGACCCTGAAAAGTGACCATCC
The DNA here is from genome assembly GCA_021201565.1 of Tannerellaceae bacterium. Classification (GTDB taxonomy): domain Bacteria; phylum Bacteroidota; class Bacteroidia; order Bacteroidales; family Tannerellaceae; genus UBA4116. Next base: position 7,569 of record JAJQES010000320.1, on the reverse strand, counting down.
CTACGAAAGTTACAACGAAGCCCGGTTCCTGGAGTTATGCGAATTTGCCGAAACAGTGATCAAACGGCGGATCGAGCAACTACCGGAAGTAGCGATGGCTGATATTACAGGGGTGATGAACCGCCAGTTGCAGATCATTCCGGATATGAACCTGATGCAGATAGCCGGTATCACGATTGAAGAACTGGAGAATGCGTTAAATAACAACAATGTGGAGTTCGGAAGCATGAAAGTGCGGGACGGATATTATGAATACAATATTAAATTCTCCACGCTGTTACGTACGCCGGACGATGTACGCAATATCTATATCCGGAAACACGACCGGATCTTCCAGTTAAAAGACCTGGCTTCTGTGGATATTGTACCTATAAAAGAGACAGGTTCTTCGCTGGCTGGGGGAAAACGGGCGGTGACACTGGCCATCATCAAACAGGCGGATGAGAATATGGATAAAATGAAAGAAGAGTTAGAGCAGGTTACCGGCTACTTTTCGACCATTTATCCGGATATTGACTTTACCGTCACCCGGAATCAGACGGAATTGCTGGACTATACGATCTCGAACCTGAAACAGAATCTTTCCCTGGGATTTATCTTTATCTTTATTGTCGCGATCCTGTTCCTGAGCGATGTAAAGAGCCCGCTTATCATCGGGATCAGCATGTTGGTCAGTATTGTGATCAGTTTCTTCTTTTTCTATATTTTCAATATGTCCCTCAATATCATTTCTTTGTCCGGGTTGATCCTGGCGTTGGGGATGATGATTGATAATGCGATTATTGTCACGGAAAATATTGTTCAATACCGGTCAAAAGGATATGACCTGACTGAATCCTGCGACAGAGGAACGACTGAAGTGATTACGCCTATGTTAAGTTCCACCCTGACAACCATCGCGGTATTCGTGCCTTTAGTATTTATGAGCGGGATTGCCGGAGCTATTTTTACAGACCAGGCCTTTGCCGTGACAGTGGGATTACTGGTTTCGTACGTGACGGGCATCATGCTGTTACCAGTGCTTTATAAACTGATATACAGTATTCCGGAAGTAAAAAGCAAATGGCTAAACCTGAAAGTGAATAATCCAATCAAAGAACATACGCTGGACACCTATTATGATAAAGGAGTAGACTGTATCTTCCGTCACAAAATAAGTGGCCTCCTTTTCATTGTGACCGCTATTCCCCTCTGTGTTTTTCTTTTCTATTTCGTACCTAAAAGCCGGATGCCGGATATTGAACAAACCGAACTGGTTACGCTGGTGGAATGGAATGAAAATATTCATGTAGAAGAGAACCGGCAACGTGTAAATGAACTGTTCCGGCACATTGACCATCTGCATGCACAACATACAGCCTATATCGGAATTCAACAATTCCTGTTGAACCGGGATAAGGAACTTTCTGCTTCAGAAGCCGAACTCTATTTCCGGATGGAAAAGCCGGAAAGTGTTCCGTTGTTGCAAAATGAGATCACAAACTGGCTGCAGCAACATTACCCGCGCGCCGTATTTTCTTTCTCCCCTCCGGAAACAGTTTTTGAAAAACTATTCGTAACAGGAGAGGCTGATCTGGTTGCGGAATTATATCCCCGAAACAAAACCCTGGCACCGGATGCACGCCGGATCACCGGTATGGAAAGAAGCCTGAGGCAGGAAACCTCGCATATACCCGTAGGAATTGCTTTTGAAAGCCAGATGAATATTACCATTGACCGGGAAAAACTTCTTCTGTACAATATCAGCTACAACGAAATTTACCGGCTTCTGAAAACGGCTTTTAAAGAAAATGAGGTAGCGACCTTACGTTCTTACCAACAATATTTACCGATCACAATCGGTGGAGATGAGCAAAGCATTACAGGCGTCCTGAGAAACACATTAGTAAGAAGTTATACAGACCCACGCGATCCACAGTATATACCTTTGCAAACAGTGATCAGGATTACTCCGGACCAGGACCTGAAAAACATTACTGCGGGAAAGAATGGAGAATATATTCCTTTCCGGTTCTACGATGTGAAAAATGTGGAACAGCAGATGAAAGAGGTCAAAGCCGTAGTGGATAAAACAGCAAAAAGCGCGGACCCGTTTGAGTGGGATCTGATCTTTTCAGGAAGTTATTTTTCCAATAAAAAGATGTTGAATGAATTGGTGGTGATTCTGTTTATCTCGATCCTTTTGATGTACTTCATTTTGTCCTCCCAGTTTGAGAGTTTCCTGCAACCTTTTATTGTATTGCTGGAAATCCCGATTGATATTGCGTTCGCTCTTTTAGCGCTCTGGATATTCGGGCATACCCTTAACCTGATGAGTGCGATCGGGATCGTGGTGACCTGCGGGATCATTATCAATGACTCGATCCTCAAGCTGGACGCGATCAATGAACTAAGGAAAAATGGGGTTCCCCTGATGGAAGCCATTCACGAAGCGGGACGACGGCGCCTGCGGCCCATCATCATGACGTCGCTGACTACGATTTTTGCTATGGTACCTCTGCTTTTTGCGCATGATATGGGAAGTGAACTCCAAAAGCCCCTGGCCATTGCCATGATTGCCGCCATGATCATCGGAACACTGGTGAGTCTTTTCATTGTTCCCCTGATTTATTGGTTTATCTACAGAAATGAAGAACAAGCGAATGCATAAATTATGAAAAGAAGAAACAACTATATGAGACCTATCACTCTACTATTCATACTGGGATGGCTGGTAGGCAGACCTGCCACCGGCCAACAGACACTTACCCTTTCCCTGGAACGGACTATTGAAATTGCGGCTGACAGTTCTTTACAGTCTTTTCGCAGCAAAAACCTGTACCTCTCAAGCTATTGGCAATACAGGACCTATCAAGCGGGACGGCTGCCCAGCCTGAGCCTGAACCTGACTCCGGCAAGTTACTACCGGTATATTGCCCAACGGTATGATTCCCAGAATAACATTGATATTTACCGTCCCCAACAGAATTACAGTGCTTCCGGAGGACTGATGGTAAATCAGAACTTTGACTTTTTAGGAGGATCCTTCTATCTGCAAAGTGACCTGGAATATCTCCGTAATTTCGGCGATACAAAATCGACTCAATATAGTTCAATCCCTGTACGGGTCGGTTATTATCAGGACCTGTTAGGCTATAATCCTTTTAAATGGGAAAAGCGCATTGAACCCCTTAAATATGAAAAGGCAAAAAAACAACTTCTGTATGAACTGGAAGGAGTCAGCGAAACAGCCACCACGTACTTTTTTAACCTGGCTATGGCCCAGACAGAATATGACATTGCCAGAGAGTTTTCCGCTTCGGCAGACACCCTTTACCGGATCGGACAGGAACGCCTGAAAATAGCTTCCATCAGCCAGGCAGACCTGTTAACTCTGAAACTGGATGCGATCAACTATAAAAACCGGTTAAAAAATGCGGAGATCTCTATGAAACGGAGTATGTCTGCCCTGGCCGCTTTTCTGAATCTGGATAAAACAACAGAGATCCGGTTAGAACTGCCGGAACGTCCCCGGAATCTGGAAATATCACTGGATGAAGCGATAGTGATGGCCCGCGAGAATAACCCTTCCTATCTGGACATGCGGCAACAAGTCATGGAAGCCGAACAAAGTGTGGATAAGACCCGCAAGGAATCTGTATTTGACGCTTCCTTCAGGGCCAGTGTCGGATTCAACCAGGTATCGGATCAATTCCGGTATGCTTACCAGGACCTGATGAGGCAGGATATTGTATCCGTATCTGTATCCATTCCGTTGATTGACTGGGGAGTCCGGAAAGGAAAATACAACATGGCCAAAAACAACCTGATCATTGCCCAGATCGCAGCCCGCCAAGAAGAGCAAACCGTAGAAGAAGATGTATTGATGACGGTCAGTGAATTCAATATGCAACAGGACCTGATTGTCAGCGCGGAAGAGGCGATGGAACTGGCGGAAATGGCTTACAATGAAACCCGGCAACGGTTCATCATCGGAAAAGCGGACCTGAATAGCCTGACCCTTTCCCAGCAACGCCAGCAGGAGGCCCGGCAAAATTATATTTCCGCCCTGCAAAATTACTGGTTGAGTTATTTCAAGATCCGTAAACTTACTTTACACGATTTTGAAACAGGTACCTCCCTGTTCAGTCTGTATGAATATAAACATGGTTTTTGATGAGTAACTCTCCTAAAATATCATCCTTTACCATTATCGTGGCTTTCATTTGTGTAGCCCTGGCGGGAAGCGCTTTTATTCCCCTGCTACCTTTGAAGCTGGCTCCTTCACGGAATTTACCCCAGCTATCCATCCACTTTAACATGCCCAATAATTCGGCAAGGGTGATTGAAATGGAAGTCACTTCCCAACTCGAAGCGATGCTGGCCCGCATCAAAGGCATCAAAGAGATCAAATCGACCTCCCGGAACGGAGGCGGCTCTATTTATATTGAACTGGACAAACACACCGATATTGATGCGGCCCGGTTCGAGGCTTCGACCATTATCCGCCAAACGTGGCCCAGCCTGCCTGACGGAGTTACTTATCCCTATCTGGATATGAGCCGGGCAGATGAAAAAGAAGCCGGCCCATTCCTGACCTTTACCCTGAACGCAGCGGCCACACCGGTATTTATCCAGCGGTTTGCCGAAGAAAATATAAAGCCCCGTCTTGCGTCTATCCCGGGGATTAACCGGATCGATGTGACCGGAGCCACCCCTATGGAGTGGCGTTTGCAATATGATAACAGACAATTAACTCAATTAGGCATAACGATTCAGGATATTCAGGAGGCGATTAATAACTTTTACTCACAGGAGTTTCTGGGTACCGTCAATATAGACGATGAATCCGGAGAGTGGATCCGGTTAGCGCTGACACCCTCAGGAGACGAAGAGGTGTTTGATCCTTATCAGATCACCGTATCCAACAGGGAAGGGAAACTGGTCCGGCTGGACCAGTTATTAAAAGTCACACGCCAGGAAGAAACGCCTCAAAGCTATTACCGGATCAATGGGTTAAACTCTATTTACCTCTCTATCCGGGCCGACGATATGGCCAACCAGTTGCAACTGGCCGGAAAGGTAAAAGAAGAGATAAAAGAGATCAGGGAATTTTTGCCACCTGGCTATGAGATGCATATCAGCTACGACGCAACGGAGTACATCCGGAACGAATTGGATAAAATCTATTTCCGGACAGGCCTGACGGTATTGATCCTGTTAGTGTTTGTTTTCCTCATCACCCGCAACATCCGTTACCTGTTCCTGATTGTGGTCAGCCTGACGGTCAACCTGTGCATTGCAGTCATCTTTTATTATCTGCTGGGACTGGAACTTCAACTTTATTCCCTGGCCGGAATTACGATTTCCCTTAGCCTGGTCATCGATAATACAATTGTGATGACCGATCATATCCGGAACCGGCATAACCGGGAGGCCTTCCTCTCAATTCTGACAGCCACGCTGACCACCATTGGTGCGCTGGTAATCATCTTTTTCTTAGATGAACGGATCCGGCTTAACTTACAGGATTTCGCAGCGGTAGTGATCATCAATCTGGCCGTCTCTCTCTTTATTGCCCTTTTCTTTGTCCCTGCTATGATTGACAAAATGGGATTGGGTAAAAAGAGAAGTGTCCACCGGAAACGCCGGTTTAATCCGGACAAATGGGAGAAAAAGATTGCTATCTGGTTTAATAAGTACTACTATTGGCAGATCCGTTTGATGACCCGGTTCAAAAAAACCTCCTGCCTGTTTATTATCCTTGCGTTTGGTCTGCCGGTATTTATGTTACCGGATAAAATCAAAATTGAAGAGAAAGAATATACGCCTACCCAGGAAAAATTAGCGGAACGGTATAACAAAATCGTAACCTCCGAATTTTATAAAGAGAAATTCAAACCCATCATGGACAAAGTGTTGGGCGGATCTCTGCGGTTGTTCGTAGAAAAGGTATATGAAGGGAGTTACTTTAGCCGCAATGAAGAGGTGGTTCTGCAAATTACAGCTTCTATGCCGAACGGCACAACCATTGACCAGATGAACCATCTGATCGGACGGATGGAAACTTACCTGAGTAGTTACAAAGAGATCCGGCAGTTCCAGACGAATATCTGGAGCGCCCGGCAGGCCCGTATTTCTGTGCATTTCACCAAAGAAAGTGAACGGAGCGGCTTCCCGTACACTCTGAAAAGCCGGGTAATCAGTAAAGCCCTTGAACTGGGCGGTGGTAGCTGGGGGGTCTATGGATTAATGGACCAGGGATTCAACAACGACGTTCGCGAGAATGCCGGTTCTTTCCGGATCGTCATGCATGGGTATAATTACGATGAACTGTTTGGGTGGGCTGAGATACTAAAAGACTCTCTGTTGAATTACCGCCGGATCAAAGAGGTAAATATCAACTCCGAATTTTCGTGGTGGAAAGATGATTACCAGGAATTCTTTTTTGACCTGGACCTGGAACGCATTGCCCAGGAGAACATCCTGCCTGTACACCTCTATGCCTCTACCTATCCTATCCTGGCGAGCGGATATCCGACAGGAAGTATTTTATATGAAAAAGAACGGGAAAACCTGAAATTATATTCCCGCCAATCCTATGAATATGATATCTGGAATTTATTAAATACGACTCACCTGGTGAATGAAAAACCCTATAAACTGTCTGACCTGGCCAGCGTAAATAAAGGGCAAATGCCGCAGAATGTGGCAAAAGAGAACCAACAATACCGGCTCTGCCTTCAATACGATTATATAGGAGCGCACAATCAGGGGGAACGAATCCAGGAACGAATCCTGAAAGGGTTTAATAAACATCTTCCTATGGGGTATACTGCCCAGAAAGAGGGATACAACTGGTTTTGGGGAAAGAAAGACAAAAAGCAATACCTTCTGTTGCTCCTTATTATTGTGATCATTTTCTTTACTACCAGTATCCTGTTTAACTCATTGAAACAACCGTTGGCTGTGATCTGTGTGATCCCTATTTCATATATTGGGGTATTCCTGACCTTCTATTGGTTCAAGCTCAATTTTGACCAGGGAGGCTTTGCCTCGTTCGTATTGCTTTGCGGGATCACCGTTAATGCCAGTATCTACATCCTGAATGAATACAGGCAACTACGGACCAAAAAGCCCTTAATGCCTCCGTACCGGGCTTACCTGAAAGCATGGAATGCCAAAATCGTTCCGATCTTCCTGACCGTAGTATCCACCATTTTAGGATTCATCCCCTTTATGGTCGGATCCACCAAAGAAGGCTTCTGGTTCCCATTGGCTGCCGGTACCATCGGCGGATTAACCATGTCTGTAATCGGAATTTTCTTCTACTTACCTATCTTTACATTAGGAAAAAAAGATTTCCCGGTAAGAGAAAAGAAACCCAAACGTTCTTTCAGATTCTTCCGGAAGGGGAAAGAGGGGTAAAAAACAACCGGGTATCTTTGCCCGGTGCGGATTTAAGCCCCTGCCCATCAATTTCAGTAATAAGCACAGAGCCGGAGATCACAAATGTCCGGAAGAGACCCACACGCACCTGTTTGCAGTTCTCCTAATCGTGTCTTTTCATTTCATTGAGTCATTAAAGAT
>JAJQES010000283.1 GCA_021201565.1 Tannerellaceae bacterium | reverse complement strand
TATTAATGTAGATGAAACGACTTATATGTTTAGTCCAAAGGTGTTAGACCGGGCAAATGTCATAGAGTTTAGAGTTACCAACAATGAAATGGACAGTTTTTTATCATCTTTTAATAAAATAGATAAGAATGCTGCAAATGGCTTAGGGGCACATCTGGCGGCTTCGTTTGTTAGAATAGCGCAACGTACCATAGAAGAAGAGACTGCGGATACTTTGAAAAAAGAGTTGGCTAAGTTTTTTAATAAACTCAAAATAGTAAGTGCAGAGTTTGGTTACCGTACAGCTACTGAAATAAAACGCTTTTATGCAATTGCCAGTAGCTTAGAAACAAAATGGGACGATGATAATATAATGGATAAGATAATTATCCAGAAATTATTGCCTAAACTACATGGGTCACGGAAAAAGATAGTACCTGTATTGGAAGCGTTGTGGGAATTATGCCAAAAACAGAGTGATGATATAACTAAATTAGATAGTGAATTCTCATACGACGATTTTGATTCGATTTGTAAATATCCGTTATCAGGAGAGAAAATCTGGCGTATGTATAAGAACGCGTGTGAGAATGGATTTACGAGTTTTGCAGAAGCATAAGTAAGTATGTCATCATCAATACCATCACCATTACGGGTTCCAATAAATATTAAAGGTGGGGAGAAAATTCATTTATTTATCCATGAAGATACTAATGGAACTCTTTTTCATGTGGATGATATAGAAGCCAACGAAAATGGAGAATCGCCTTACCAATTAGTGGAAGGAAAAAGTTATGAATATGAACTTGATAAAGGATACTCTTTAGAAACATCCAAAATAGTAACCCGGTCAAAAATAAAATCAGATTCCCACAAGGGCCGGATTATAACCAATATTTATGTTGGCTCATTATCTATAAATGTATTCAAGAAAGAGGAGGCAGAACCTGTAGGTAAAGTTGTTTTAGAAATCCGGTCTGTTAAAACAGATTATAGAACGGACTACCGGATTATGTTGGAAGAAATTACGGTAAAAACAGCCGAATTGCTTATGCAACATTCAGAATTGGTAAACCAACAATTTACATTAGACCCTAATTGTAGTCCAAGAACCCTTTATCAAAACTTTGCTTTTATCCGTTCGATAGTTTGTACGGAGGAATTTGCTGATGCCCTCCACCGTATCCATACGTCTCCTATCAAAAGGTGGAAAGAAGCAGAAGTAACACGTAGTATTTCTAATATACGCCGTATTAACCACCGTACAGCAAAGCAGTTGGCAACAAAGAACAACCGTTCTCCTTTACCTTGTGGCCATCCTATGGGCGATTGTCTTAATTCTCTCCCCCATAAGGTCACAGTTCCCCATAAGGAAGAAACGGTTGATATACCTGAAAACCGGTTTGTAAAGTATGTGCTTCAAGTTTTTTTACAAACTTGTTTTACGATAGCAAACCATAAAGCCACAATTTCAAACCCACGGTTAAAAAAAGAAGCCCTTTTGGTATGTGAGAAATTAGAACAGTACCTATCTTTTTCTTTATTTAAAGATATTTCTAATTTAACCATCTTACCGTTAAATAGTCCGGTTTTACAACGACAAGAAGGCTACCGCGAAGTATTGCAAACATGGCTTATGTTTGCTATGGCGTCCCGGTTAGGATGGAGTGGCGGTGACCATATTTATGAGGCTGGTAAAAAAGATGTAGCTACTTTATATGAGTATTGGCTCTTCTTTAAACTCTTGGAATTGATGGAGGAAGTTTTCCAAATAGCTCCGGTTTCATATAATCAATTAATAGTTGAATCTCCAAGTGGATTAGAGCTTTCCTTGCAACAAGGAAAAATATTGGCCTTAGAAGGTGTATATATAAATCCTAATAGAAATTTGAGAGTTGAATTTAGTTATAATAGAACGTTTTCCTCCAGCCAGCATTATCTACAAGGTGGAACGTGGACCAAACAAATGCGTCCGGATTATACTTTATCTATTTGGCCGGATGGAATTGATAAAAAGGATGCGGAAAAAGAAGAATTAATTGTACATATTCACTTCGATGCAAAATATAAAATAGACCTTTATAAAGAACTATTCCAGGATGATATAGACCCAGATGAAGAGAAGGAAGAGCAAAGAAAAGGACAGTATAAGAGAGCCGATTTGCTAAAAATGCATGCTTATAAAGATGCTATCCGCCGTACAGTGGGTGCGTATGTTCTTTATCCGGGAGATAAAAAACAGGTTTTTTCAAATTACCATGAGCTTTTGCCTGGTCTTGGAGCTTTTGCCATATCTCCTTCTAAATCAAAAAAAGGGACGGAAGGATTAAAAGATTTTTTGAATGCTGTAGTAGGTCAACTTTTAAATAGGGCATCGCAATGGGAAAAGATTTCCTACCATGTATATGATGCCTTGAAAGAACCAAATACGATGGTTGTAAAAGAAAAATTACCAGAGCCTTATGGTAAGAATAGAGATTTGGTACCAGATGAAACTTTTGTATTAATTGGTTTTTATAAAAATAAGGCCCATAAAGACTGGATTACAGATAACTTTTTATATAATACCCGTACGGATAATAATCCAGGCTCTTTGCCCTTAAATGAACAAACAACAAAAGCAAGATATCTGCTTCTACATGGACATGGGGAAACTAAAGCTTCCCTTTTGTATAAATTAGACAAAGAAGGTCCTAAAATATATTCTAAAGAACTTTTGTTAGAAAAAGGTTACCCAGAACCTTCTTTGCCTTTTTATATTGTTTATAAGA
>JAJQES010000149.1 GCA_021201565.1 Tannerellaceae bacterium | reverse complement strand
GTATAGATGGAAGTTTTAAGAGAGATAACCCCCCTGTCACCGGATGATTGTTTTATGGTGATGCAGCGAACCCGTTATGGATTTGCTTATCCGCTTCATATCCATCCGGAATTTGAACTCAACTTTCTGGAGAATGCCCTGGGAGCGATCCGGATGGTGGAAGATTCCATTGAGGAAATGGGAGACCTGGATCTGGTATTGGTTGCCGGGGGGACAAAACATGCTTATTCTAATCATAAATGTGCTTTCGTAAATGTACATGAAATTACTATCCAGTTCAATGCATCTATGCTGGATAGCCTGATTGATAAACGTCCCTTTAAAAAGATCCGGCATCTGTTTGAAAATGCACGTAGGGGGATTGTTTTCAGTTTGCCTGTGGTGCGTACCGTGGAACCACTTCTTAAAACTCTTTCCAATGAGAGTCCGGATTCTTTTCGTAATCTGATGAGGTTTCTTGAGATACTGAAAGAACTTTCTATGGATGAACACGCGCGTCCTTTGAATGCCGCAAATAATACCACTACGTTTTCCGGCAGGGATTGTGACCGTCTGGATATGATCATGCGTTATCTGAATCAAAACTATCAGCGCTCTGTTTCGCTGGCAGAAGTCGCCTCTCTGGTAAGTATGAGTGAGGCTTCCCTGAACCGTTTCCTGAAGAAGTGGACCGGAAAGACTTTCGTGGATAATCTGAACATCATCCGGATGAATGAAGCCACTTCCCGTTTACTGGATACCAGTGATACCATTGCAGAGATTTGTTATAAGAGTGGGTTTAATAACTTATCCCATTTTAATAGGGTTTTCAAGAAACTGAAAGGAGCCACTCCAACCAGGTATAGAGAGGAACATATACAAACCCGTTTCCGGATTTAGTAAATAAGTGTAAGAGTTGACAAAATAGTATTGCTTATTGAAGAAAAAGTATTTGGTGCTTTTTTTATAACCCCTTACATTTGTAATGTTATTGAGATTAAATTTTAGCACTTAAAATGACCTTGGCTTCAACGCTGGGAAATCAATAACACAATTTTTTCAAAAATATTTTTACATTGGTCTAAAGAATTGAGAATTAAAAACACAACTAGAAAACGGCTGCCTGTGAAGGTGGCCGTTTTTGTTTCACTAATTTAGTTGTATCTTTGTTTTTCCGAATCATCTAACATTATACATAATATGGAAAAAAATAAACATAAGTCAGTGAATGAAATACAGGTAGAGTTGTCTGATGATGTCGCACAGGGAACCTATTCCAACCTGGCTGTTATTTCACATTCCGCATCCGAATTTATTTTGGATTTTATTCGTATTGTACCCGGTGCTCCGAAAGCGAAAGTGAAAAGTCGTATCATTATGACTCCGGATAATGCGAAACGGCTTTTATTTGCTTTGCAGGATAATATTAAAAAGTTTGAAGACCAGCAAGCAAGTGCTCCTTCTCAATATGAAGATTTTATACCACCGATCGGGGGAATAAAAGGGGAAGCCTGAAAGAGTATAAATACCTCAACTATTATTTTTATGAAAACAATCTTGCGTATACTATTGCTTTGGATAGGCTTAGCCTGTATTTCTCCTGTATTTGCACAAATTGATTTTGACAAATGGTTTGAAAAAAAAACATTACGTATAGATTTTGATCTGAGTGGTGATATTTCTTTCCAGGCCGCAGCCCTCCGTTCATTACGGGAAGAACCTATCTGGGCCGGTCCGTTGAATAACCTGTTGGACCCATTCGGATATGGAGGTTATTATGTACAGGTCTCTGATAAGGCTTCCGGTGAGTTGATCTATTCCCGTGGATTCAATACGTTGTTTGAGGAATGGCGTACAACGGAACAGGCTATGAATGAAAAACAGTCCTGGACCAATACCATTGCAATTCCTTATCCTAAACATAAAATAGAAGTTACTTTATTGGCACGGGATAGAGCCACCATGGAGTTTGCTTCATTACTAACGGTTGAGGTAGATCCGGTATCAATATTTATTGACCGCAGCCCTCTGAAAAAGAATCAGATCAGATCTATCTTAAAGAATGGAGAGACGGCAGACAAAGTCGATTTGGTGTTTCTTGCAGAGGGTTATACCAGTGAGGAGCAGGATAAGTTTTTCCGGGATGCCGAGCGGTTTACCGGCTATCTGTTTAATACGGCTCCGTTTGATACCCGCAAAGATGATTTTAATGTGTGGGCGGTAGGGCTGGTTTCGGAAGAAACCGGAACCAGTATTTCCGGAGAGGCTATTTATAAAAATACGGCTTTAAATTCCGGGTATTATACCTTTGGTGTGGATCGTTATCTGACAACTCCTGATATGAAAACTATCCGGGATGCTGTGTGGAACGTTCCCTGTGACGCTATCTTTATTTTGGTTAATACGGATCGTTATGGAGGAGGAGGTATGTATAACTTTTATGCGATAGGTACTTCGGATAATGAGCGGACACCCCATGTATTTGTACATGAGTTTGGGCATAGTTTTGCTGGTCTGGCTGACGAATATTTCTCTTCAGAGGTAGCGTATACTGATTTTTATAGTCTCACACATGAACCCTGGGAACCCAATATCACTACATTGGTCCGGTTTGAAGATAAATGGCCGGATTTAGTAGCCGCAGGAACTCCGGTGCCTACTCCCCTGGAACCGGAATACATGGATAAACCAGGTGTTTTTGAAGGGGGAGGATATGTTGCGAAAGGCATTTACCGTCCAATGGATCATTGTATGATGAGAGATTATGCTCCGTTCTGTCCGGCATGTAGCCGGGCTATCCAACAGATGATAGATTTCCTTACCGGAAAATAAACGTTATTCCATGGGCACATCTATTAGCAGGATATACGATTCTTTCCGGGTGGTTATATATAACTGCCCGGTATCACTAAATCCACCTCCATCGCGGCGATGAAGTGTAAAGTCATTTACCATAATCTCACCTTCAATAACAAAGATGTAAACGCCATTTACCTCTTTTTTGATGGTGTAGGGTAGGGTGATACCCTCTTCCAGTTTTCCCAGTGTAAACCAGGCATCCTGAAAGATGGATGCAGGTGCGTCTCCTTCCGGTGAAATGATCAATGACCAGTCATTTTGTTTTATGGCCGGACGGATATCAAAGCTATGGTAACGGGGCTCTGTATTTTCACGCCGGGGAAATACCCAGATTTGCAAAAATTCTACTGTTTCTTCTTCACTGTCATTGTATTCGCTATGATAGATACCGGATCCGGCACTCATCACCTGGATATCGCCCGGAGTGATTACCTCACTACTTTGAATACTGTCGCCATGACGTAAAGATCCTTTCAGGGGAATGGATATTACTTCCATATTTTTATGAGGATGCATATCAAATCCGAATCCCGGAGCCACAGTATCGTCATTCAATACCCGGAGTGCTCCAAAATGGATCCGTTCCGGATTATCATAGTTGGCAAAACTAAATGTATGGTAGGTTTTTAGCCAGTTATGATCGGCATATCCTCTTGATTCCGCTTTATCTATCACTACTTTCATCTGATCCTTTTTTGTTCCATCGAATAAACATCCGGATTACCGGAAAGGTTTTGACCGTCAGATAGCTCCCGGATCGTTTCTTGAGTAAAATTTATTTTTAATAACAACAGATATGGAAAGAAATAACTACTTTTGTACGATTAAACTTACATCAGGAAAATTTTAATCATATGGCTATCTACTTAGACGATGTTTCTAGAACCTTCGGAGAATATCTTCTCATCCCCGGTTTAACAACCAAAGAATGTGTCCCTTCCAATGTAAATCTGCGAACTCCCCTTGTGAAATACAGTGAGGGTGAAACTCCTGCAATTTCATTGAACATCCCTTTTGTTTCTGCGATTATGCAGTCCGTTTCCGGTCCTCAGCTGGCCATTGAACTGGCCCGTAATGGTGGACTGTCTTTTATCTTTGGGTCACAGCCTGTCGTAAGCCAGGCAGAAATGGTACGAAAAGTAAAGAAGTTTAAAGCCGGTTTTGTAACCAGTGATAGCAATCTGACACCGGAAAATACATTAGCGGATGTCATTCAACTGGTACAGCAGATGGGACATAATACGATCGGTATTACTCATGACGGCACACCCAATGGTAAGTTGCTGGGACTGGTAACCAGCCGTGATTACCGGGCCGATAAAGATGATCCCGCCATGAAAGTGAAAGAGTTTATGACACCATTTGAAAAATTGATCTATGGGGAAGTTGGTATTACTCTTTCTGAAGCTAACACGTTGATCTGGGAGCATAAGTTGAATGCGTTGCCTATTATTGATAAAGATCAGAATCTGGCTTATTTCGTTTTCCGTAAAGACTATGATAGCCACCGGGATAATCCGAATGAACTGTCAGGGAAAGATAAAACATTACTGGTAGGAGCCGGCATTAATACCCGTGATTATAAAGAGCGGGTTCCTGCCCTTCTTGAGGCTGGCGTAGATGTTCTTTGTATTGATTCGTCAGATGGATATTCGGAATGGCAGTCTGAAACTCTTAAATGGGTCCGGCAGACCTATGGAGATAAGGTGCTGATAGGTGCCGGAAATGTAGTTGATAAAGAAGGATTTGATTATCTGGTAGAGGCAGGTGCTGATTTTATTAAAGTAGGAATCGGTGGAGGTTCTATCTGTATCACCCGTGAACAGAAAGGGATTGGCCGTGGCCAGGCTACAGCGTTAATTGATGTAGCGAAAGCCCGTGATGAATATAAAGCAAAAACAGGTATCTATGTGCCTATCTGTAGTGACGGAGGGTTGGTACATGACTATCACATGGTTCTGGCATTAGCAATGGGTGCGGATTTTCTGATGATGGGGCGCTATTTTGCCCGTTTTGATGAGTCTCCTACTAAAAAGCTACGTATAGGTAATAACTATGTTAAAGAGTATTGGGGAGAAGGATCTAACCGTGCTCAAAACTGGCAACGGTATGATATGGGAGGAACCGAATCTCTCAAGTTTGAGGAAGGAGTAGACAGCTATGTACCTTATGCCGGAAAGTTAAAAGACAATCTGGCCCTTACACTGGGTAAAATGAAAGCGACTATGTGTAGTTGTGGAGCGATTACAATTCCTGCTATGCAACAACAGGCAAAAATAACCCTTGTTTCCTCTACCAGTATAGTAGAAGGTGGTGCGCATGATGTAATTCTAAAAGAACAAGGTTGATAATAAATGAAATAGGTGGCCCGGCTTGGAAAAGCCGGGTTTTTTCTTGTATAGAGCGGTAAACAGCACGAAAAGAAAAATAAACAAATACCGAAAAAAAGTAGTACAAAGTATTGCAGGATAAAAAAAACTCCATATCTTTGCACCCGTAATGAAAACAACAACGGTGCCATAGCTCAGTTGGTAGAGCAAAGGACTGAAAATCCTTGTGTCCCCGGTTCGATTCCTGGTGGCACCACTTACAAAAAGCGAAATGCAATGCAAATCCCTGAACTTCTTTGAAGTTCAGGGATTTTTGTTTTCCTGTTATACGGGGTGACCCTCATTCTCAGAGGTGATCGCAAAATAGCCTTCAGGACTCACCTCAGTGTGAAGAGTTAAAAACGTTAGGGTAGAAAAGAATAAAGAAATCAATTTTTTATTTTCTTCCCTTTGATAGCCTGACTTTTATTTCTCCTAACCGGGTTCCCCATTTTCCTACCTGATAGACCAGGACCCCTGTTCCGTTTTGATTGGGAATTTGTACCGGGGCTTCCAGAAATGTATGGGAATGTCCGCCGATAATCAGGTCTATATCTGTGGACTGTTGAGCTAATAAACGGTCATGCTGATAACCGGTATGGGACAGGCAGATCACCAGGTCACATTTTTTTCTCTTTTTTAGAAAGGACACGTAGTGATTCACTGTTTCTATTACAGGCAGGAATTTCATCCCGGTATATTTGTCTTTTTGTATAAGTCCTTCCGGATCAATGCCGGCTCCTATAATCCCGATTCTGATTCCTTTCCTTTTTAGAATGATGTAGGGAGACACCAAGCCTTCCAGAGGTGTGCCGGTAAAATCATAATTACAGCATACCACCGGGCAATCCAGCATGGATAGGACCATTTGCAGGGTATCCAGTCCGTAATCGAATTCATGGTTCCCTAAAGTGACCGCATCGTATTTTAATAAATTCATACCTTCCGCTTCTGCCCTGCCTTTAAACAGGTTGTAGTAAGGGGTTCCCTGCACGAAATCTCCGGCATCCAATAATAACAAGTCCGGATAAATGGAGTGTATGCTGTCTACCAGAGCTTTCCGGTTAACCAGTCCGCCTACCCCTCCTGTGATAGCTTCCGCTTGAGCAATAGGTTCGATATGACTATGAATGTCGTTCGTATGGAGTATAACCAACTCTTTTGTTTTTTGTGCCTGTATGGACAACAGGTTTATCCATACACAAAGGAATATATAACAGGTCGTTTTCATTTGTTTGGTTTATTCAATCAGGATCCGTTGATCGGTTGTTGCTTCTATTTGCTTACCTCCGGCTGTTTGCCGGCGTATATAAGCTGTTACATACTCGCGCAAAGTAATTCCTGTTGGTTCTGTGGAAAGGGCTTTTGTGAGTGCCTGCATCCCGTCGTTGCCTTCCGCCAGATAATCCAGTGTAACCACCGTATATATGCGTTCTTCTTCCACCGGTAGGTTATTGATGGAAGCTTCCTTGATCATTTTGTCTTTGACCCGTAACCGGACATTTCCGGAAATGCCTGCACCTCCCAGACGGGCATACGCGTCAAATACCTGTAAAACTTCTTTGCCTGTCAACCACAGGACTATGAGTTCATTTTCAAAAGAATAGGTATTATACATATCACCGGTAGTGATGTTCCCTTTCCGGATCGGTGCCCGGTGTCCATTGACATTCATCAGGGAGAAGTCTACCGGAGAACCTTTGGTATATTTTTCATCTAATGTCAACAGGACATCGGAAGTAAAATTGGTCAATGGGCTTTCCGGCTTTCCAATAGTCAGGTCGGACACTGCATATCCGATGACTTCCTCTGTTGCTTCGTATAGCCTGCTTTGGTACCTGTTTATTAACTCTATTGCTTCCCTATCCGGATGGCTGGTAGTTGTAACAGGCAGGTATTTCCCTTCTAAAGATACCACGTGATATCCTCTGTGGCAGCTACAAACCAATAGAATCAAACCAGTGAGGTAACAACATATTTTTAACATGGATGTATTCATTAGATGTACAAAGGAATAATATTCTTTTTATAAATAAACATTCAGGAAGCAAAATCTGTCAATTGTTTTCAGACAAAGAGGGTGAATTGTTGCGGAAGATTTTATGATTGTAAGTATTATCCGGTTAATAAACTATATATTTGTAATTCTTTCCTGCCCATTTCTTGAATTCCGGGTAATTACTTTGCTGAATTATGTCCAGAACGTAGTTCGCTACGTCCAGAACATAACTTATTACGTCCTGGACATAAAAAGTTATCTCCAGGATTTACTTCCGGAAGACTATTATCCTCAGATGGAAAGAGGAGTATTCCCTTTTAGGAATAGTAAGGCACTGCCCACGGTTAAGTATGGAGTAAAATGAGAAAAGAACGATTGATCTATTTGGTACTGGTTGTTATTTGTATTATTGCCGGACTGGCTTCCCGGAAATACGGGTCCATGTTGCCGGTGTTGGTTGCTGAGTATGCGGGTGATATATTGTGGGCCGCGATGGTTTATTTTGGGTTTCGTTTTCTTCTTCCGGCATCTGGTATTCGTACAGCCGGAATATGGGCATTATTTTTCTCCTGGTGTAGAGAATTCAGCCAGTTATATCAGGCGGAATGGATCCGGCAGGTGCGGGCCAATCCGTTTGCTGCACTCGTATTGGGACAGGGCTTCCTGTGGTCAGATCTGGTTTGTTATACTATCGGGATTGCAGTAGCGTTTGGAATAGATCTCTTTGTTTTTACACATCACAGGTAAGGGATTAAAGGAAAGGTAAACCGGGTAGTTTTTGGAATAAAAGAGTGAAGATTATCAGATATTCCGTACTTTTGCAGGTAGTTGATGAATATAAATCGTATGAAACATATATTATTTTATCTGTTTTTACTGGGAATGGTACTGAGTTCCTGTAATAACCGGGAGAAAGAGGCACGCGCTTACCTTGACCAGGCCCGTTTATTTTATGAACAGGGTGAATTGAATGGGGCTAAAAATCAAATTGATAGTCTGCGTACTAATTATAAAGATATTGTGGCCCTTCAGCAGGAAGGGCTGGAACTGATGCGTTTAGTGGAGATCAAAGAATCCGCACGTACGATTGCTTTTTGTGATAGTTTACTGCCGCTTAAACTGATGGAGGCTGAGGAACTGAAAGAAGGGTTTGTTCTTGAAAAAGACCCGGAATTTCAGGAGATTGGGAACTATGTATGGAAACAACAGACGGTAGAACGGAACGTGATGCGGTGTTATGTGCGTAGCCGGGTAAATGAACGGGGGGAGATGTTTCTGGAAAGTGTTTTTTTCGGTAACCGTCCGGTCAATCATTCTTTTATTCGTGTGAGTATACCGGATGGACAATTTGCGGATACAGATGAAATACCGTATGATGGCGGATTGAATTATCGTTTTGAAGATATGGGGAATACTACTGAGGTAGTGACTTATAGCGGAGAGGCTGGTGTGGATGTGGTGAAGTTTATTTATGCCCATCCGGAAGAACGGATCAAAGTTGAGTATAAGGGAGATAAGCCGTATACAATTTATCTGACAGATACGGATAAAAAGTCTATTGTGGCTACTTATGACCTGGCAACCGTCCTGAATGATATAGAAACCATGCGAAATAGCCGGAATAAAGCCCAGCAACGAATTGCTTATCTTAGAAGCAAACTATAATTGAGGGAATTTGAACATATTACCGGGGAAAGTTTTTTATACTTTTGCCGGCATTAAAATAGAAAAAGAATGAAAAAAGCGTTACACCGATTGGGTGAATATACATTGCTGATGATGAAATCCATTGCTATTCCTGACCGTTGGAGTATGTTTTTCAAACAGTTAGTGAAGGAAATTTATAAATTAGGTGTGGATTCACTTTGGATTGTGATCATTATATCCGTCTTTATCGGTACGGTAATCGCGATACAGATCTCATTGAATATCAGTTCGCCCCTAATCCCTAAATTTACCATCGGTTATACGACCCGTGAGATTATATTACTGGAGTTCTCTTCCTCCATTATGTGTCTGATCCTGGCGGGAAAAGTAGGAAGTAATATTGCGTCTGAGATCGGAACTATGCGGGTAACGGAACAGATTGACGCTATGGAAATTATGGGGGTGAATTCTGCTAATTTCCTGATTATGCCTAAGATCGCCGGATTAATGATGTTTATTCCTGTACTGGTGATTTTTAGTATGTTTACCGGTATTCTGGGAGGTGTTCTGGCCAGTCATTTTTCAACGAATGGGATGACACCTGCTTCTTTTGAATACGGACTACAATTTTATTTCCAATCCTTTTATATCTGGTACTCAATCATTAAGTCCGTCGTATATGCTTTTATCATTTCTTCTATTGCTGCCTATTTTGGATATTATGTAAAAGGGGGAGCTTTGGAAGTGGGGAAAGCCAGTACGAATGCGGTGGTAATGAGTAGTGTGATGATTCTGATGGCGGATGTAATAATGACCCAGTTAATGTTGACATAATATGGTTGAAATCAAACATATAATTAAGTCTTTTGATGGCCGTGTGGTCTTAAATGATATCAGTGCGGTTTTTGAGGATGGAAAGACGAACTTGATCATCGGTCGAAGCGGTTCCGGTAAGACGGTCTTACTGAAAAATATCATTGGACTGATGCGGCCGGATTCGGGTGAGATTCTGTATGATGGACGGGATCTGACCAGTATGGGTAAACATGATCTGAATGACTTGCGTCGTGAAATGGGCATGTTATTTCAGGGGTCTGCTTTGTTTGATAGTATGACGGTATTGGAGAATGTAATGTTCCCGCTGGATATGTTTTCAAAAGATAGTTATAAAGACCGGTTGAAACGGGCCCAGTTTTGTCTGGACCGGGTGAACCTGTCAGGGGCTGAACATTTATATCCTTCTGAAATCAGTGGAGGGATGATGAAGCGGGCTGCCATTGCCAGGGCGATATCCCTGAATCCGAAATATCTTTTTTGTGATGAGCCTAACTCCGGACTGGACCCGAAAACTTCTCTGTTGATTGATGACCTGATCCGGGATATAACGGTTGAATATAACATGACAACGGTCATTAATACGCATGATATGAACTCGGTAATGAATATCGGGGATAATATTATCTTTATTAAAGAAGGGATCAAAGAGTGGGAAGGCAATAAACATGATGTGATCACTTCCAATAATCAGGCACTTAATGACTTTATCTTTGCTTCCGATCTGTTCCGCAAAGTAAAAGAGGTAGAGCAGGCAGAGGAAGAACAGAATAAGAAATGAATAAGGACTACTGAAAACCAGTAACCCTTATTCACTATTCAATTTTACAGTCCAAACGCTTCTTTAACCTGGTCTACATAATCCAGTTTTTCCCAGGTGAAAAGTTCTACTTCACAGGCTACGGGAGCCGGATTATAACGGGAAACAAATGTCTTTGTTACTGTTTCCGGTTTACGTCCCATGTGTCCATAGGCCGCTGTTTCAAAGTAGATTGGGTTTCTCAGTTTCAGGCGGTCTTCAATGGCTTTGGGGCGCATATCAAAGAGTTGCCATATTTTTTCTGCAATTTTACCGTCACTCATCTTTACATTGGAGCGTCCGAAGGTATTGACAAAGATATTCATCGGGGTGGCGACTCCAATCGCATAGGATACCTGTACCAATAGTTCATCAGCCACACCTGCAGCTACCAGGTTCTTGGCGATATGACGGGCGGCATACGCTGCGGAACGGTCTACTTTGGATGGGTCTTTACCGGAGAAAGCTCCTCCGCCATGTGCACCTTTGCCTCCGTAAGTATCTACGATAATTTTACGTCCGGTCAATCCGGTATCTCCATGGGGACCTCCGATTACAAATTTACCGGTAGGATTGAAATGGTAGATCACGTCGTCCCCAAACAGTTCCTGTACATAAGCCGGATATTGTGCTTTTACACGGGGAATAAGGATATTCTTAACATCTGAAGCGATCTTTTTCTGCATCGCCGCGTCTGCTTCTTCCTGTGTTATATTTTTCGCATTGATGAATTCATCATGCTGGGTGGAAACAACAATCGTATCGATCCGTAACGGTTTTCCGTTGTCGTCATATTCAATGGTGACTTGGCTTTTGGCATCCGGTCTCAAATAAGGCATCAACTCCAGCTCGTTTTTGCGGATAGAAGCCAGTTCCAGCAGCAAACTATGTGAAATGTCCAGTGCCAGCGGCATGTAGTTTTCAGTTTCGTTAGTGGCATAGCCAAACATCATTCCCTGGTCGCCGGCTCCCTGGTTATAGGCATCTTCCCGTTCCACGCCCCGGTTAATGTCACCGCTTTGTTCGTGGATGGCTGATAATACACCACATGATTTGGCTTCAAACTGGTATTCGCTTTTGGTGTAACCGATCTTTTCGATCACAGTCCGGGCAACTTCCTGCACGTCTACATACGCTTTGGATTTTACTTCTCCGGCCAGCACTACCTGTCCGGTGGTCACTAACGTTTCGCAAGCTACTTTTGATTCACTGTCATAAGCCAGAAATTCATCCAGCAAAGCATCCGATATCTGGTCGGCTACTTTATCAGGGTGCCCTTCGGACACCGATTCGGAGGTAAATAAATATCCCATCTTTGTACTATTTAAAAATATAAATAACAAAAGGGGAAATGGATTTGGAGAAGTTTGATAAGAGGTAGTAATCTGCCTTTTAGCATTTTTTATTGTGGTTGCAAGCTGTCCAAATCTTTCCACTTTATGCGTACAAAGATAATACATTTGTATAAATATGACTGTATATAGGTGTTTTTTTAACGTATGTCCGGTTTCTGGTAAAAAGGAGAAATAAGTTTGTCAGTTAACCTGGCCAGGGAAAAATGATAAGGACTTTCTATACTTTTTTATTATTTCTCTCTGTTTTTTAATTGCTTACAGATCCCAGCGAATGATTCTCCGGTAATGGGGTGGAACCGGTTTGCTGCAATCTCTGCCAAGGGTTCCATCACAAATAACCGTTGAGTCATGTGAGGGTGGGGAAGTGCCAGTTTTTTATCTTTGTATATTAGCTCATTATAGGTCAGGATATCAATATCAATGATCCGGTCCGTGTAGGCTCCCTGAATGGATTTCTTTTTCCGTCCCATTTCTTTTTCAATGCTCTGTGTACAGCTTAATAAGTCAAGGGGGGAAAGAGTTGTTTCTATTTCAATGGCTCCATTCAGAAAGGTGTTTTGGGAATTAAAACCCCAGGGTTCAGTTTTATAAAAAGCAGACCGGGCAATTATTTTGCCGGCCTGCTTTTCTATTCTTTGAATGGCTTCCTCCAGATTTTTCTCTTTATCGCCCAGGTTACTCCCTAAACTGAGAAATACATGTGCCATTTTTCGCTGTTTAATCAAGGATCAACATCGCGTCTCCATAGGCTCCAAAGCGATATTTCTCTTTGATCGCCTGTTCATACGCATCCATTATTAATTCGTATCCACCGAAAGAGGCACTCATCATCAATAAGGTTGATAAGGGCATGTGGAAGTTAGTAATCAGGCTGTTTGCTACACTGAAATCATAAGGAGGAAAAATAAATTTGTTGGTCCAGCCTTCAAACTCTTTCAGATGTCCGTCTGTACTAACCGCTGTTTCCACAGCTCTCATGACAGATGTCCCTACCGCACAAATATTTTTCCCGGCATCTTTTGCCATATTAACTGTATTTACGACGGCAGCATTGACAACCATTTGTTCCGAATCCATTTTGTGTTTGGTCAGATCTTCGACATCAATTTCCCGGAAATTACCTAATCCCGAATGAACGGTCAGGAAAGCAAACTGGCAGTCCTTGATTTCCAGACGTTTCATTAATTCACGGCTGAAATGAAGTCCTGCTGCCGGAGCAACTACAGCCCCTTCTTCTGTAGCGAAGATGTTCTGGTACCTTGCTTCGTCTTCCGGTTCAACGGGACGGTCAATGTAGCGGGGCAATGGCGTTTCCCCGAGTTTAAAAAGTGCTTCTTTGAATTCATCATGATTGCCGTCATACAGGAACCGTAAAGTACGTCCCCGTGAGGTGGTATTATCAATCACTTCTGCAACCATAGAATCGTCTTCACCAAAATATAATTTATTTCCAATACGGATTTTACGTGCCGGATCTACCAGTACGTCCCATAGGCGAAGGTCCTGGTTTAATTCACGTAACAGGAAGACTTCGATACGGGCACCTGTTTTTTCTTTATTTCCATACAGACGGGCCGGAAAAACTTTTGTATTATTAAAAATAAAAACATCTCCTTCTCCGTAATAGTCTAAAATTTCTTTGAAAATTTTGTGTTCGATTTCACCGGTTTTGCGATGAATCACCATCAGACGGGATTCATCTCTGTTATGGGTCGGATGTAGTGCGATCAATTCCGACGGTAAGTTAAATTTGAATTTTGAAAGCTTCATAACTTCTGTCAATTATCTTTTATTTCTATCTCTATTTCATTTAAAAAGGCATCAATCTGTTCCGGTTGCATACATTTTTCCAATGTCGCTTCGCCCACACGGGTACGTTGCAATCCAGTCAGATGTCCTCCTGACCCCAGCGCTTCACCAATATCTCTGGCCAATGCCCGGATATAGGTTCCCTTACTACATACCACCCGGACTTTGATTTCCGGCAGTTGATAATCAAGCAGTTCAATTTCATCAATTACCAGCGTTTTCGCTTTCAGCTTCACTTCTCTGCCTTTCCGTGCTATTTCATACGCTCTTTTTCCATCTATTTTACAGGCAGAAAAAGCCGGAGGTACTTGTTGAATCGTTCCAATGAACTGTTTCAATACCTCTTCAACAGTTTCACGTGTAATATGTTCGGTCGGGTAGGTTTGATCTACCTCTGTTTCAAGGTCAAACGAAGGAGTTGTTTCTCCCAGTCTGATTGTAGCAATATATTCTTTATCCTGATACTGGAATTCTTCGATTCGTTTGGTCGCTTTCCCCGTACATATAATCATCACTCCTGTCGCCAGCGGATCAAGTGTTCCGGCGTGGCCGACTTTTATCTTTTTCACATTCAGCTTCCGGGATAGTTTATACCGGAAACGATTTACCAGGTCAAACGATGTCCATCCGAGGGGCTTATCAAAGTAGAGTACTTCTCCTGCCAAAAAATCCATTTTGTTGTTTTAAATGAGCGAATATATGATCGCAAGCAAACCTGCTGCGACACAATAGTATGAAAAGTAGATCAGTTTCCCTTTGCTCACAATGCCGATCATCCATTTACAGGCAAAGGCTCCTACAATAAAAGCAGAAGCAAAACCTATAATCATCGCCATGCCGGAAATACCGGATTCAGCGGGGCTGAATTTACCTTTTGCCAGATCCAGAAACGTTTCTCCTAATACCGGAATGATTAGCATCAGGAAAGAAAATTTAGCCACCTTCTCTTTTTTATCTCCCAGCAGGATCCCGGTCGCGATTGTAGTACCGGATCTGGATAAACCGGGAAATATGGCACACGCCTGTGAAAGCCCTATAATAAGCGCATCTTTAAAAGAGATCTCCTCTTTCTGGCGGGGTCTGGCATAATAAGCAAACGCCAAAAGCATGGCCGTTAATAGGAGCATACACCCAACCAATAATAATCCACTACCGAAAATCGCTTCTACCTGTTTCTTGAAAACCAATCCTACTATTCCAACCGGAACGGCTGAAAGTAATAGTTTGCAGACCATTTGTGTCTCTTCATTCCATGTGAAACTGAACAAACCTTTGAAAAGTGCAATAATTTCTTTATGTAATACAACGATTGTTGCTAATACCGTTGCAGCGTGTACAAGGATGTTAAACGTCAGGTTTTCTTCTCCGTTTACACCGAATAACTCACTTCCAATTGTCAGATGTCCACTACTACTGACCGGAAGAAATTCTGTAAGGCCCTGGATAATACCTAATATTAATGCTTCCCACCAACTCATTTTTCTTCTTTTTTAGTTTCTTTTTCCTGTTTACTGGTCTTTAAAATGGCAAAGATCATTAATACAAATCCTGTTACTGTAATTAATGGAGCAAAGACAATCCGTCTTTTGTTGAATATTTCCGGATTGAAAGATATTCCGTCTTCCGAACCTCCTCCACTCATCAGTACAAAACCGATTATGATCAGAACAATGGATATTCCTACCCAAATAAAGTTCTCTTTATTAAAAGCAAAATCTCTTTTCGCCATTTTTTCTGTTTATATGTAATACAATTTATCAAAATCCATGCGCAGGTATTTGTTGACTGCAAAGAATGTAGCAGTCACTGACAGGATAATACCCAAAATAAATACGGCTCCGAAAACAATCAATAATGTGTTCGTATCAATGATCTGTATAAATCCGGCCAATTCCTGTTGCAGGTAATAGAGGGCACCGGTCAACATCAGAATAGCCAGAATAGATGCCATAATACCACTAAACAAGTTATAACGTATAAAAGGTTTACGGATGAACCCGGGAGTAGCACCTACCAGTTTCATCGTATGGATGATAAAACGTTTGGAGTAGATCAATAACCGGATTGTATTACTGATCAGGACAAACGAAATGACCATCAGGATAACCGCCAGTGTAAGCAGGATAATCCCTACTCTCTGTATGTTGTCATTCACCATTTCCATCATATCTTTTCTGTATAACAGGTCCGATACGGAGGTGTAGGATCTTATTTTGTTTTCAATCAATGCCAGACTGTCCGGGTTGGCATATTCCGAATAGAGTCTGACTTCAATAGAAGCCTGTAACGGATTAAATCCTAAAAACGTTTCCGGATTTTCTCCTAACTCCTCTTCCAGTTCTTTTAATGCCTGTTCTTTTGATATGTATTCAGCAGACTTTATGAATGGTAGACCGTCCAGATTTTTCTGCATTTTTTTTATGTCCGCCTCTTTTTCGTTGTCTTTAAGTACAATAGAGAAGGATATATTTTCTTTAACATATACTGAAAGTTTATTGCCGATCAGACTGATCAATAAAATTAGTCCCAAAAGGAAAAGTACCAGAGAAATACTTATTACAGATGTAAAACGGGAATTGAAAAATGAAACGGAACTAATTTTCTTT
>JAJQES010000185.1 GCA_021201565.1 Tannerellaceae bacterium | reverse complement strand
TCCCACAACTCTTTTTGTGACGGATGGGCTGTGAACCTGGGAGAGAGAGGCCGTATTTGCTTGCCGGCACATACCTGTCCGGAAGTATAAAGATGTTTTTCTTCCAGTAGTAGCTCAATAGCCGTGGAAGCTCCTTTGCGGGGTGTACGGATAAAGGGGCGGAAAAACAGGTCAGCCAACGGATCAAACCATTGATGCATCGTGATCATATTGGTGGACACAATTCCCGGGTCGGCAGCATTGACGGTGATTCCTTTTTCTTTCAACCGTTCAGCCAGTTCGAACGTGAAAAGCAGAAGGGCCAGTTTGGTATTACTATATACGGAAAGCCGCCGGAACTTTCCTTTTCTTCCCTGGGTAAAGAAATCGGGGAGATCAATTTTACCTAACGGATAAGTACAGGAGACCATATTCACAATACGGCTACCCTCTTTCATCAAGGGCAGAAGTTTCCGGACTAACAGGAAATGAGCTATATAATTAATGCAAACGGTTTGTTCAAAACCTTCTCCGGTTGTTCCGAATGTCCTGCTAATGGTTCCCGCATTATTCATCAGAAGTTTAATCGTTGGCTTTTCTTTTAATAATTCATCCGCAAACAGCTTTACCGACGATAAAGACGCCTGGTCTACATAGCGGACTTCTATCTGCTTATTTCCTGTTTCCTGAATAAGGATATCTCTTTTGGTGGTAGCGTCTCCGGTGTTGCGGCAGGCCATGATCACTTTGTATCCGGCCTGTGCGACTGCGCGGGTAATTTCAAAACCGATGCCGCCATTGGCACCGGTAATAATGGCGGTTTCATTTGTCTTGTTCATCCTTTTCCTTAATAGATAAAAGGAAACATCCGTTTCCGGTTTCCCATCTGGCCACCGAATTCCACCTCGTATTTATGGTAGATGGCATTGGCGCGCGGCACTAAATTGGCAAATGTCCAGAGGGCAAATACAAGTCCGGCCGGTGACCAGGTCAGGATGGCAAACCCAATCCACTCGATCTGTTCGCCGAAGTAGTTCGCTGAAGTCACGTATTTGTACAGTCCCTTTGCCGGAAGGTAATGGTTAGTATCTCCCGGTTTGCGCAGGTTGCGGATTACCCGGTCTGAGTGTAGATTGATCCCCATTCCAATAAAGAAAAGGAGGGTTCCGGTAATGAAGCAGGGCGATGTTAACCAGGTTTCGGTATAGATTGTTGTGGAGGATTGGTGGAAGATCCATTCGCCCTGCATCAATCCGTTGAGCAGATTGAAAAGGACAGCCGACAACATGATCACGACCGGCATGCGGGATTTTCCCTTAATCATGAACGGAAAAATAAAGGCCCGGTTGAAATAATGAAGCTGAAACAGCAGGAAGAACACCAGGAAAGGCAGAGTAAACTTTCTGTCAGAAGTAAGCCAGTAAGTCAACATGATCAGAAAAACAGGTGATTCCATCAGGATCCAGCCTACTTTGTTACTGACTGTAACCCCCCATTTAGGTGTACGGAACATACCGTATCCGGCATCAACAAAGTAAAGGATGATAAACACAATAACAGCAAGAATACTCATGCCATACAATAACAGATGAAATTGGCCTTCAGACATAACGTTGTAGTTTAAAGGTATAAATATAGAGATTAATTTATGAATTAATTTGTGGCTCCGGAATAAATATGTTTATTTTAAATCCCTGGTTTTATCTTATATGAAAATGCTGTATGAAAAATATCTGTTCAGTTATAATACTATTTGCTTTTTTTGCCTGTAAACAGCCGGAGAAGAAAGTAACCTCTTTGTTTCCTGTTGAAGTTTCTTTGCAGGAAATACCTTATTCGATAGATGAGAACGAACTCGCCCGGATAGAAGGAATTCAGTGTAATGATTCCTGTTTATTGGTTTTTGATTATCATTCCGGAGAGAGTTTTTCATTATTTAATATTGTTACTGGTGAATGTATAGGGCGGTTTGGAACAATTGGTGATGGACCTGGAGAACTATTGCCGGGCTATACCGGAAGTTTAATACAGGATAAGTTTTATATTTATCATGCTGCTATTCAGTCTATATTAAAATATGAAAATATAACACCTTCTTTTAATATAAAGTCATCCCCTGAGACTCTCCTGAAATATGATTTTCCATTGTTTAGTGAAGTCTATTTTTCAAAACTGATCCCTTTGAATGATT
The DNA here is from genome assembly GCA_021201565.1 of Tannerellaceae bacterium. Classification (GTDB taxonomy): domain Bacteria; phylum Bacteroidota; class Bacteroidia; order Bacteroidales; family Tannerellaceae; genus UBA4116. The sequence goes on along the minus strand of JAJQES010000185.1, from coordinate 582 downwards.
CAGTGGTGTTTGCCGGAGGCTTTTATTCTCCCGGATATCAATATATGTTATTTGATAATCAGAATGAAATGATTGATTATAATGTAGATGTGTATAATTTATCGGATAGTTTTCCTACGGTTTATCATAAGATGTTAGCTAATCAGGGGGAAGGCAGAAAACATCCTTTTGAAGATAAATATGCTTATATTACAAAGTATTCCTCTAATATTGATTTTATAGACATAAAAGATAACCGGATAAATCCGGTTAAATTAATAAGGGAACGATCTCCTAAGTTTGTTCCCTGGCAGGATGGAACAAGAGTTGCCATGCATCCGGCAATGGATTGTCCGATTGGGTATATTGATATAGCGGTAAGTAGTAAATATGTGTATGGATTACATACGGAAAAGGATATTACGAATCCTTATTGTTCCGATATTATATTAGTATATGATTGGGAAGGAAACCGGATCAGGAAATGCAAACTGAATAAAGAAGCTTACTTTATTACGATCAATGAACGTTTAAATAAATTGTATGCAGCCGTTAGAGAAGAAGATGGAGGATGGCATATTACTTCGTATGAGATATAAATCG
>JAJQES010000113.1 GCA_021201565.1 Tannerellaceae bacterium | reverse complement strand
AACTTATAGGATATAGATGTATGCAGATCTTTACTTCAACTATTTATCTGCATACATCTTTCTGAAACACTTTAGTAGATTGGATGATCACATCTTTCAGCGGCCGGTCATTTTGGTCGGTCTCAACTAATGATATTTTTTCCACAATATCAAACCCTTCGACTACTTCTCCCCAGATCGAAACCGAGCCATCCAGGTGAGGTACTCCCCCGATTGTTTTATAGACTTCCCGGTGTTCAGGAGGAATAACAGCCGGGCCCAGCACATCCAGCGTATCACTTACCATAATAGAGGCGAGCAAATCCAGTTCATACGCGGCGGATTCATCTGCCAGCTCCGGTTGTTCCTTTTTCAAACGATCCGTAAATGTATAATAGAACCAGTTGCGGCGAATAGTATTGATTCGTTTCTCGATTTCATCCATTTCTTCATCCGTCAACACTTTTCCCTGTACAAAGCAGAATTGTGTACCGGCAGAAGCCCGCTCCGGATTCACATCATCCCCTTTTTTCGCATCAATCAATGCCCCCCGCTTATTAAAATAATGAGGCAATATCTCTGCCGGTACCGTATAACCTCCGGAATGATGCCCGTATAATTTACCCGGTTCACGCTCTTTACTGGTAGGATCGCCCCCCTGTACAACAAACTCCTGTATCACCCGGTGAAAAAGAAGCCCATCATACGTATTGGCCCGGCACAACCGGATAAAATTATCCCGGTGCAGGGGTGTATCGTCATACAAACGTACAGTTACATCCCCCATCGAAGTACTGATTTTGACATAGACCGGTTTATCCGGATCTAATGGTTTTTCACCACAGGAAAAAAGAAAAACAGCTAAAAACAGCGTGTAGATAAATTGTTTCATAATCGTAAGAATAAAAACCAAAGATACATTTTATTCTATAAATAATAAACACGGAGACACAGAGGCACGGAGATTTTGTATTTGATAATTAAAAATCTCCGTGCCTCTGTGTCTCCGTGTTGAAATTCTAAAGAACCGGATTTAACTAAGTCCCTCTATCACACCATCTACGATGTCTATTTTCTGTGCCTGCGGGACTTTGGGTAATCCCGGCATACGCATGATTTCACCCATGACCACCACGATCATTTCCGCTCCGTTATTGATGATCACATCCCGGACTTTCAGTTCAAATCCTTTTGCCACTCCATAAGCCTTCGGATCGGATGAGAAAGAGTATTGGGTCTTGGCTATACAAATCGGATAATGGTAAATACCCAACTGCTCAATTTGTTTGATCTTTTTATCTGCCAGAGTAGTATACACCACCGAAGATGCCCCATACATCTTATCGGCCACTTTCCGGATCTTTTCACGAACAGGGTCCGTATCTTCATACGTAAACCGTAAAGGCCGGGAAGGGGTGTTCTCAATCGTATCTACTACCAATTGTGCCAGTTCTTCACCGCCTTGTCCCCCTTCAGCAAAAACAGTATTGAGTGCAAAACCAACGCCCCGGTTTTCACAATGAGATTTTACCAAGGCAATTTCCTCATCTGTATCTGTAGCATACTTATTGAAAGTAACAATAACCTGCTGGCCAAAGCTCTGCATATTGTCGATGTGCTTATCCAGATTCGGTAAGCCATTCCGAAGTCCTTCCAGATTCTGTTGTTTGATTTCGCCCTCCGGAACACCCCCATGTAACTTGAGACTTTGGGCCGTTGTTACAATCACTGTCAGCTTAGGCGATAAACCGGCTTTGCGGCATTTAATATTAAAGAACTTTTCAGCTCCCAGGTCTGCTCCGAACCCGGCTTCCGTAACGACATACTCACCATGTGTCAACGCCATACGGGTGGCCAGGATGGAATTACATCCATGAGCAATATTCGCAAACGGTCCCCCATGTACAAAAGCCGCTGTATTCTCAGTGGTCTGCACCAGATTCGGCAACAGGGCATCTTTCAGCAATACGGTAATTGCCCCCGCTACCCCCAGATCATTTACTGTAAAAGGCTGATCATCATAGGTGAAGCCTAATAAAATATTCCCGATCCTTCTTTTCAGATCTTCCAGACTGGTAGAAAGACATAAAATAGCCATGATCTCAGAAGCCGGGGTAATGTCAAAACCGGTTTCGGCCGGAACTCCATTCAGGCTCCCACCCAGACCGGACACAATATTCCGCAAACTACGGTCATTGACATCCAGTACCCGTTTCCATTTGATCTCTTTTAGCCCAAGACAACTGTTCCGGTTCTGGTAAATATAGTTATCCATCAATGCCGTGATCATATTATGGGCAGAAGTTACAGCATGGAAGTCACCGGTAAAATGAAGGTTAATATTCTCCATCGGCAATACCTGGGCATATCCTCCTCCGGCTGCTCCCCCTTTCATTCCAAAACAAGGCCCCAGAGAAGGCTCACGCAGGGCAGCGATTGCCTTCTTACCAATCCGGTTCAATCCCAGAGCCAGGCCAATGGAAACAGTCGTTTTACCTACACCGGCTTTATTAGGTGTTGTAGCGGTTACCAGAATAAGATTGTGTTTTTTCCCCGCTTCTTCATCAATCAGGTTTAACGGAACTTTCGCAATATACCTGCCATAATTCTGGACATCCGAACGGGGAATCCCGATCGTTTCCGCCACCTCTTTAATCTTCTTCAAAGATACCTCACAGGCTATTTCAATATCAGTTTTCATGTTTACGTTTTAAGTCTCTTTATAAAAGGTACAAAGATACGAAATTAGTGACAAGTCAAAAACGATAGGTTCACTTTCGTCTAAAGTCGTCGGTACGGAACGGTACTGCCGGAAGTCCGGCTTTATTATAGATATTTACATCCGGATTATCTGCCCAGCTATACCGCACATAGACCGGCGTTTTTACCTGGTCACTATATACATAGACCTGGCCATCTTTTTCATACGCTTTTGCCCAATGATATATACCATCCGCTCCGGCAATAGCAAAACCTTCCACATATCCATAACGGCTGCGGATATCCAGTCCGCCGTCCGCATTGTCAAAAGAGATGACTGCTTTCCCTTCTTTTACTTCCATCGAACGGAATGCCGGCCCGCTATATACGAATTCTGTTCTGCCGTAATCTTTATGCAGCGCATGCAAAGCCAGGCGCAATCCCACATCCTGTTTATTTCTTGGGTGAATATCCTCCGCATCGCCTATATCCGTAATAACAGCCTGTCCGGTTTGCGGAAGGGAAAGGGTCATGGTTTGCGCTTCCCGTAATTCAGCCCAGGCACTTTCAACCGGCTGGTCCTGTTTTTTCATAAAATTAGCCAGTTGTACCCAATAGAACGGAAATTCATATCCCCACTTTTCTCTCCAGTCAGTGATCAGATTAGGGAACAGGGTACGGTATTCATACGCAGCGTTCGCATTGTTTTCTCCCTGATACCAGATCGCCCCTTTGATCCGGTAATTAACCATCGGATGGATCATCGCATTATATAGAAGCGCCGGATATATATTGGGTGACATATTCACAAATCCGTACATTTTATCGGTGACTGATTCTTTATAACTCCATTCCCCTGCCAGTGAATAGAGGTTACCTCCAATACGCAGATACACATCCAATGGGTCACCATATATCCCTCCATCACCCATGTGATCCAGGACACGCACGACAATGCTGTTTTTTCCGGCCCGGAGGGTTCCCGCCGGCAACATATATAAACGCTGGACGTTGTGTCCATGGGTCTCCCCGACCCATTCACCATTGACCCAACTCATGTCATCATCATCGATCATAGCCAGGCTAAGTTCAGCCGGAGAGGCTTCCACTCCTTCCGGGAGATCTACATCATACCGGAACCAAACAGCTCCGTCAACCGGCTGGAGATCACTATTTGACCATAAAGCCGGCACCGGTGCTTTCTTCCAGGAAGCGATATCAGTCTTCGGGTCGTACCACTTTTCAGCCAGTCCTTTATCATTCCGGAGCGCTTCTTCATACGCCGCTTGTTTAGTACTGTTCTCTGTTATAAAAGTTTCCGGGTCCCCGATAGCCAGGTGGCTATATCTTTGCATATACTGTTCCCCCAGGGCTTCAAACGAATCCATACTGGTCCAGGGCTGAATATCCGTTCCTCCCCATGAAGAATTAATAATTCCAATAGGAATTCCAGTCTCTTCATACAGTTTCCGGGCAAAATAAAACCCGACTGCTGAAAAGTCGCCAACCGTTTCCGGTGTACACATTTCCCACTCGCCCTGCAAATCTGAAACCGGAGCGAACCGGATAGCCTTTACCACATTAAAAGACCGGATCTGAGGATAATCAGCCGTCGCGATCTCATGAGCCGCATTGTTTGTCTCTTTTACCTGCCATTCCATATTGGACTGTCCGCTACATAACCAGACATCTCCTATCAATACGTTTTCAAAAGTGAGCAGTTCACTTTTACCCTTTACTTCCAACTGATAAGGGCCTCCCCATGCCATCGGCTTCAGCAAAGCGGTCCAATTTCCTTTTGCATCGGCTTTAGCCGTTACTTTTTGGTTATTAAAACTGACTGTGACCGTTTCTTTCGGAGAAGCAGTTCCCCATATTTTCACGGGTGCATCCCGTTGCAACAACATGTTATCAGTAAAAATACGGGGAAGAGTTAACTGAGAAAACAGAGAAAAACTACACATCAGCAGGAGTGTAACCGGAAACAAAAATCTACGAGCTTTCATAAATGGTATTTAATAAAGTGATTAATCATTAGTCTAAAAGAAGGGATAAAAGTACGAAAAAAGAAGGCACGGATTTGTGCAATCCGTGCCTTTTTTACCTATATATAGTAAACTCTTTATCCGTTCATAGAAGCCAGGAACTCCATATTGTCATGGGTTTGTTCCATCCGCTTTTTCACAAACTCCATAGCTTCCATCGAATTCATATCCGACAGGTATTTACGAAGTATCCACATCCGGTTCACTGTACTCTGATCCTGTAACAGGTCATCACGACGCGTACTGGAAGCAATGATATCCACAGCCGGGTAGATCCGTTTGTTAGACAGTTTGCGGTCAAGCTGCAACTCCATATTACCTGTACCTTTGAACTCTTCAAAGATTACATCGTCCATTTTAGAGCCGGTTTCCGTTAATGCTGTCGCCAGAATGGTAAGACTCCCCCCGTTTTCAATGTTACGGGCAGCTCCAAAGAAACGTTTTGGTTTCTGTAGGGCATTCGCATCCACACCACCGGACAAGACTTTTCCGGATGCAGGCTGCACAGTATTATAGGCACGTGCCAGACGGGTAATAGAGTCTAACAGGATCACGACATCATGTCCACATTCCACCATACGTTTTGCTTTATTCAAAACGATCTCAGCGATCTTCACGTGACGCTCTGCCGGCTCATCAAAAGTAGAGGCGATCACTTCCGCGTCTACACTACGTGCCATATCCGTTACCTCTTCAGGACGTTCGTCGATCAACAGGATGATCATGTATACTTCCGGATGATTAGCGGCAATAGCGTTCGCGATGTCTTTCAGTAACATCGTTTTACCTGTTTTAGGCTGTGCTACAATCAATCCGCGTTGTCCTTTTCCGATCGGAGAAAACATATCCACTACCCGTACCGAGATATTATCGTTTACCTTCGGAGCTCTGCGGGCTGTCAGCATAAATTTCTCATCCGGGAAAAGCGGAGTCAGGTGATCAAACGGAACACGGTCACGCACCTCTTCGGGAGTACGTCCATTGATCTTATCCACTTTTACTAACGGAAAATACTTTTCACCTTCTTTCGGAGGCCGTATGGCTCCTTCCACCACATCACCGGTACGTAAACCAAACAATTTGATCTGAGACTGGGACACGTAAATATCATCCGGAGAAGTCAGATAATTATAATCAGAAGAACGGAGGAATCCATATCCGTCCGGCATCATTTCCAGCACACCTGTACCTACCAGGATACCATCAAACTCAAATGGTTTCTCCTGCGGAGCATGATTATTCTGATTGTTATTTTGATTATTCTGACGGTTGTTATTCTGGTTATTAGGCTGTTTGGTATTATTCTGGCGTCCCTGTGGTTGCTGCTGGTTATTACCCGGTTCGTTCTGCTGAGGTTTTTCCTGTTTGGCTGGAGTAGATGAGAAGGGGAATAACTGGTCAAGTACTGATTTGGCAGAAGGATGTCTGAATACAACACGGCCGGTTTCCTCTGCTGCCGGAGCCGCTGTAGTCTCTTCCGTAGCCTCCGGAACCTCCTTCTTCTCTTCTGGCACTTCCGGTTCTTTTACTTCCGGATCACTTCCTTCAGCTATAACCGGGGGTAATACCCGTTTTTCACTCTTCGTCTCTTTTACCACTTCAACAGGCTTTTCAACTTTTTCGACTTTCCTGACAGGTTTCTGAACTTCAACAGGCTTTTCTTCTGCCTGAGGAGTAACCGGAACCGGAGCCGGCAGATTGTTCGTTTTGGAAACAACTACTTTTTCATCCGGATTGGCAGGTGCCACAGCCGCGGCAACCTTCTCATTTTTATCAATCCGGGTTCTCTTTTTCCGTTCCGGTTGTTCCTTTTTTACCTGTTTTTCGACTTTTTCCTCCTGAGCTGTTGGTTGCACCACAGCTTCAGGTTTCTTTTCCTGTGCTGGTTCTTCCGGTTTTTCTTCCGGCTTATTAGTCTTAGTAGCCGTAGTATTCCTTGGAGTTTTTTTAGCTTTGGTCTTCTTTTCTGCTTTCTTAGCTTCCTTCTCTTTGGCTTTTTCTGCCTGCAGACCGGCGATAGAAATAGCCTGTTCGTCCAGTATCCTGTACACAAGCTCTTCTTTCTTGAAAGAACGCACCTTTTTAATTCCCAGCTCTTCCGCTATACTTTGTAACTCCGGAAGAAGCTTTTCGTTTAGTTCTAGAATGTTATATTTCTGCATATTGCAAAATAAATAATTTGATTTTGAACACACATACGTAGGAACATATGTGCAAATACAGTCAGTGTATCTTCAGTAATTAATTGATTAATAATATTGTTTCATGTAAACCGGATTGTTTAGCTAACTTGATCGATTAGAAACATATCTGCGGAGTAATTCAGTGCAAATGTAATAACATTTTCATATATTGTGAATATTTTATATGAAATTTTTCACAATTAGCACACAATTAGTCTGTTGATCTATCCGGTAACGGTCATCACTACGTTCTCCGACCACCCAAATGATATCATTTCCACTACATAAAATCCACTGTTCCTCCTTTTCCGGAATACTGAATTTCCGGTCAGAAAAATAATCACTGAGCTTTTTGCGGCCTTTCATTCCAAAAGGAACAAACCAGTCGCCCTTTTTCCATCTCCGGAGAGTAAGAGGAAAGGAGATCTTATCGTAATCAAAGTAGGCGATCTGTTTATCTTTCAGGATCGGTAACTCTTCCTGTAAAACAATTTTTCTGAATGAAAGTTTAAGCGGATATTCACAAAACAGGGCATTTTCCCGGATCTCATAGCTGTCCGGCTCTTCTTTTCCTTTCTCACAGATCAACAGTTCTTCCCGGTTTTTTATAACACGGTAGCCCGGAGACTCAAAAACCTTACCGGACTCTTTGTGAAGCGATTGAAAAATATCCGAAACAACAAAACGGTTAAACTCATAAGGTTTCAACAATTCAAAAAGGAAAGTTTCTGCCGAAGGATACTTCAAGAGGACAGGAATGCTGATCCGGTCCCCCTCCGGCATAGCTTTGAGACGCACCTCTGCAAGCATATAATCATACATATCCTCCAGCGCGGAGAAATAGCCGGCACTTCTTGCTAATGTAGTCCGGAAAGAGGGATTAAGCTTCTCAAAAGAAGCAATAAGTTCATGGCGGATAAAATTCCGTTTATAATCGGTAGAGAGATTGGTACTATCTGTCACAAAAGGAAGTTGCTCTTTGGCCAGCCATGCGATCAATTCCTCCCGGGAACAGTCCAGTAAAGGGCGCACCACAAATCCATTCCGGACACGCATTCCCCGTAGTCCCCGGATACCGGTTCCCCGGGCCAGATTCAACAAAATCGTTTCGATCTGGTCATCCTGATGGTGGGCCACTGCTATGGCCTGCGCATGGTGTTCCTTTCTTAACGACTCAAACCACTCATACCTCAGGTCACGGGCAGCCATTTCCATCGAGATGTGTTCCTGCCCGGCATATTCATGTGTATTAAATCCGGTAGTCACAAAAGGAATCTGAAGAGATTTGGCATATAAATGGGAAAACTCTTCATCCCGGTCAGACTCATCGCCCCGCAGGTGAAAATTACAATGAGCCGCCACACAGGGATACCCCAACCGCACCAGCACAGCCAGCAATGCCACTGAGTCCGCACCTCCACTCAAGCCTACAATTACAGGTTTTCCGGGAACCAATAAGGCATGTTCCTTTATATATTCAGCAATTTTTTCTACCATCTCCATTATTAATACAAATGTAAGGATTTATTTGTTCTGACAGAAAGAAAAGAACAACTCCTGAAAAACACAGGCACCAGTACCGGATAAAGACAGGCACCGGATAGAGTAAAACACAAGCAAAGGGTTGGCTGCACACAGGCACCACTATGGTATAAATACAGGCAGGACTATCCCCCCCTTTTGCCTATATCTATACCATAACGGTGCCTGTCTTTGTTCATCGCTCTGCCTGTATTTATACCCCCCTTCTGCCTGTATTTGTGTAGCCTCCTGCCTGTCTTTTTCACATCTGGTGCCTGGGTTTTGCCTGGTGCGGTGCCGGCTTTTCAGGATTCTTATTTTTTTACATCCCCATAGACAAACTGTTTTTTATATTCCGATGGAATACTTCCTGTATAGCGTTTAAACAACCGGTTAAAATAAGAAACATTTTCAAATGAAAGCTGATACGCTATATCTTTAACCGATTGATTCCTTGTAATAAGCATCAGCTGGGCCTTCTCAATTTTCTTCCGGTTTATATAATCCACCGGAGTCACTCGCATCTCTTTCTTAAACAAACGAATAAAATGATCTTTAGATAACCAGCAAAGTTCTATTAATTCATCAATCGTGATGCCCCGGTCTATATTCTTCCGGATATATTGTAAGACTTTGCGAATCCGGTCATCGGTCGTTTCATATTTTAAGCTGGCATTTTGTAGGAAACGGGAAAACAACTGTAACAGAATGCCCTTTGTCTCTACCATAATATAGGAAGAAGTCTGATGATGTTTGGTTATATTTTTCAGCAAAGTCGATGAATTATCATACGCCTGCGGATCATACTGTTTCAATTCCCGGCCCGGATTGATCTCATATAAGTGTTTTACCAATTCCACATCCAGCTCCGTTGCATCCACCTCTACCGGAAAGATCAAATCTTCCAGCATCTGCATTTTATCTATCTGGTTTTCATAGATATGAATATAATATAAGGAGAAATAGTCATCACATTCATACCCATGCAACGTAAAAGGGGGAATAATATACAGATGCCCCGGATAAAGTTCCCGGACCTGGTCCGGCAGGTGAAGTTTAGCATATCCCTCTCTGACCAGATAGATACGGGCAAAAGGACTATTCACATTCTTATAATTCCAGTCCGCATAATGCACAGCATATCCTATATTCAATAAGATCAAATCCGGTGTCTCTTTTTCTTTTAACATATCATTTAATCTTTCATCACACGAAGATATGTTTAATCTACCCAAAGATACCCTGAACACTTAAATCTTTATAAATAAGATGCTTTATAACATAAAAGCAAAAAAACAAAACACAATAAGTCGATATTGTATTAATTGTTGCATACATTCTATTAATCCGGGGAAAGATTCCAAAATACATTTGTAACATCTAACATTTAAATAAACGGATAACCACTATACCATGGAATACAGAACACTCGGAAAAACCGGTATGAAACTTTCTCACTTAAGTCTGGGAGCATCTTCATTGGGAGAAGTTTTCCACTCCGTAAAAGAGAAGGAAGGAATTTCGGCAGTACATACTGCCATTGAAAAAGGAATCAATTTTATAGATGTTTCTCCCTATTACGGCCATTTGAAAGCTGAGATTATATTGGGGGAAGCATTGGTACCCCTCGACCGCTCACGGTATTATTTATCCACCAAAGTGGGCCGTTATGGAAAAGAAGGAGTAAATGAGTGGGATTACTCCGCACAACGGGCTATTGAAAGTGTATACGAAAGTATGGAACGGCTCCATACAGATTATATTGATCTGATAAACGTACATGATATTGAATTTGCGGACCTGGACATGGTTTGTAACGAAACCCTGCCGGCTCTGGTGGAATTACGGGAAAAAGGTATAGTGAAACACGTAGGAATTACGAATCTTACCCTGAGACATTTTAAATATGTAATTGACCGGGTTCCGGAAGGCACGGTTGAGAGCGTCCTTTCCTTTTGCCATTACTGCCTGAATGATGATGCGTTAACAGATTATCTCGACTATTTTGAAGAAAGGGGCATCGGAGTGATCAATGCCTCGCCGTTCTCTATGGGGTTATTAACGGAAAGAGGAGCGCCTGCCTGGCATCCCGCTCCTGCTCCTTTACAGGAAATATGTAGAAAAGCGGCTGTTCATTGTAAGGCGAAAGGAAAAAGGATTGAGCAATTAGCGATCCAATATGCTGTAAATAATCCACGAATCGCCAGCACCCTGTTCAGCACCACGCGTCCGGATGCGGTTACACGTAATACGGAATGGGCCTGCCAACCGTTGGATAGGGAATTATACAACGAAGTAAGAGAGATTCTTGAACCTCGTTTCCGTGACACATGGTTAAACAGTTAAGAGATGGAAACACAGAAAACCGGGTACAAAACAAAAAACTACCGGATACCTGTCAAACGGTATTGCCAGACACTGGATTTGAAAAACAGTCCTGAACTAATTGAAGAATACAGGAAACGACATGGAAAAGCATCCTACTGGCCCATCATAGGAGAAGGTATCCGCAGCGTAGGTATTTTAGAAATGGAAATATACCTTTGTGATAACCGGCTGTTTATGATTGTGGAAACTCCTATGGACTTTGATTGGGAAGAGGCTTTCCAGAAACTGGCCGGACTTCCCCAACAAAAGGAATGGGAAACTTATATGTCCGTTTTCCAGCAGGCAGAGACTCATCTCTCCTCTGCTGAAAAATGGAAACTAATGGAACGCATTTTTCATTTATATGAATATTAATCCCATGGATTTCAAAATCATTGATGCACATACCCATTTGTGGTTAAAACAGGATACACATGTAAATGGATTACCCATCCGGACACTGGAAGGAGGACGTTCTCTGTTCATGGGAGAAGTCCGCCAAATGCTCCCTCCATTCATGACGGATGGACAGAATAGTGCTGAACGGCTCTTGTCCAATATGGAGTATGCACAAGTATCCGGTGCAGTGGTCACACAAGAGTACATGGACGGCAATCAAAACGACTATCTGTACGAGGTACAACAGGCTTATCCGGACCGTTTTTTCTGTTGTGCCCTGGCCGATGTCCGGCAACCGGGTTGTTATAAAACCACTAAAGAGCAGATAGAACGAGGGTTTAAAGCAGTAAAAATTCCTGCCAACCGTCTCATCACGCCGGAGAAGCGGATCTGGTTAACCGGGGAGGAAATGATGAAACTATTCAGTTATATGGAAAAGAAAGGGATCATTCTCTCTATTGATCTGGCTGACGGAGATCAACAGGTGCAGGAGATGAAAGAGATCATTACCGCTTTTCCCGGCCTGAAAATAGCCATTGGGCACTTTGGGATGGTCACTACTCCGGGATGGCAGGAACAAATAAAGCTGGCCACCTCCCCCAATGTAATGATCGAATCAGGAGGGATAACCTGGCTTTTTCATCAGGAGTTTTATCCTTTCAAAGGAGCCGTGTGGGCCATAAAAGAAGCCATATCCCTGGTAGGAATAGAAAAATTAATGTGGGGTTCGGACTATCCGCGTACCATTACAGCGGTCACTTACCGGATGTCCTACGATTTTATTCTTAAATCCGGTCTTCTTTCTGAAGAAGAAAAGGTAGATTTTCTGGGGAGAAATGCCGAAAATTTTTATAAATTTAAAAATCTTCCGGTAATCCCCTATATTAAGAATATGTCAGAATAACCTGAAAGATGTACTATATACCATGAAAAATAAAAACTCCATCGCTCTCACACTCTTTTTTAGCCTGTTCTTTCTGTGGGCTATCAGTAGCAACTTGCTGCCCACAATGATCAGGCAACTGATGAAAACCTGCGAACTAAGCACCTTTGAAGCCTCTTTTACGGAAACCGCCTATTGGCTGGCTTACTTCATTTTTCCTATTCCGGTTGCTATGTTTATGAAACGGTTCAGTTATAAGGCAGGTATTATATTCGGACTACTACTGGCTGCTGCCGGAGGATGGCTCTTTTTTCCGGCATCTATTCTAAAAGCTTATTGGGCTTATCTCACCATATTTTTCATTATCGCAACCGGCATGTGTTTTCTTGAAACAGCAGCCAATCCCTACGTAACTGTCTTGGGAAAGCCGGCCACAGCCTCCCGGCGGCTCAATCTGGCTCAATCGTTCAACGGGCTGGGAGCCTTTATAGCTGCCATGTTTCTCAGTAAACTGGTTTTAAGCGGACAGGATTATACACGGGAAAACATTCCGGCAGATTACCCCGGCGGCTGGGAAGGATATATTCAGTTTGAAACAAATGCTATGAAGTTACCTTATCTGGTCCTTGGGATTCTTCTGATCTGTATAGCAGTTGTTTTTATTTTGTTTAAACTACCTAAAATACAGGATGAGAGCGACAAAAATAATTCCGGAAAACTAATTAATTTTCAGGTCTTAAAACGTTCCCATCTTCGTTGGGGAGTGATTGCCCAATTCTTTTATAATGGGGGACAAACAGCCATTAACAGCCTCTTTCTGGTCTATTGTTGTACGTACGCCGGATTATCCGAAAATACAGCAACCACTTTCTTCGGACTCTATATGCTTGCTTTTCTGACAGGCCGCTGGACCGGAACATTGCTCATGGTCAGGTTCCGTCCGCACGACATGCTCGTCACCTATGCAATCGTAAATATTATACTTTGCGGGGTGATTATCCTCTTTGGCGGAATGATAGGCTTGTATGCCATGCTGGGTGTTTCTTTTTTCATGTCTATTATGTATCCAACCCAATTTTCATTAGCACTGGCGGATTTAGGGAATGATACAAAAAGCGGATCTGCGTTTCTGGTTATGGCCATTGTAGGAAATGCCTGTTTACCTCAACTCACCGCTTACCTTATGGACCGGAATGAGCAGATTTACCAGATCGCCTATCTGATTCCCCTGGTCTGTTTCATTTTCTGTGGCTGGTACGGATGGAAAGGATATAGGGTAATTGACAATGCATAATTGACAATTCTAAAAAAGAAGATCAATGAACAATATAGATGTATAAACCCAATTATCAATTTAAAAAGCGTGAAAGCAATACAAATTACAGAACCGGGTAAAGTTTGTCTGACAGACATTTCTACACCTGCTTTACAGGCCGGAGAGATCCTGGTGAAGGTAATATATGCAGGATTTTGTGGTTCGGACCTGAATACCTATTGCGGAAAAAACCCGATGGTACAACTTCCGGTCATTCCCGGCCATGAAATAGGAGGAGTGATTGCGGAAATTGGTACAGATGTTCCGGATCATTTCAGATTAGGAATGGCTTGCACCGTTAACCCCTACACCAGTTGCGGATATTGCCCTTCCTGCCGGAATGGCCGGCCAAATGCCTGTGAACACAACCAGACATTGGGAGTACAGCGTAACGGAGGGATGTGTGAATATATTGTTATTCCCTGGCAAAAAGTCATTACTGATGGAACGCTCACTCCCAAACAGTTTGCCTTAGTAGAACCTATGAGTGTGGGATTTCATGCGGTTGCGCGCGGACAGGTAACCGATTTGGACTATGTGATGGTAATAGGATGTGGCATGATCGGAATGGGGGCTATTATTCGCTCCGCCTTACGGGGAGCCAACGTAATCGCAGTAGATATTGATCAGGAAAAACTTCAGTTAGCCACTACATTCGGGGCCTGTCATACGATTAACTCTTCTTCTCAATCCATTCACGAAGCCTTAAAAGAGATAACAAATGGAAAAGGAGCAGATGTTGTGATCGAAGCCGTGGGCAGTCCGGAAACTTACCGGCTGGCTGTCAGCGCAGTCGCCTTTACCGGCCGGGTGGTATGTATCGGATATGCCAAACATGAGATTCTATTTGAGACTAAATATTTTGTCATGAAAGAGATGGATATACGGGGTTCCCGCAATGCTATGCCGGAAGATTTCCGGGCTGTTATGGAATATCTGAAACAAACCACCTCCCCCATCTCCCGGCTCATCAGCGGTATTTATCACCCCGGACAGGCGCAGGAAGCCCTGGAACAGTGGAAAAAAGAACCGGGAAAAGTATTCCGGCTACTCATTACATTTGAATAAGAATGATCTATAAAACAATATATATGAAACAACTCATACGAATAGCTCTCATTGGTTTTCTCTCCTTTGCAACCCTGCATGCACAGGAAGAATACAAAGTTACAGTCGGCCCCGGAACTGAACCCATGGCTACCGGTATCTTCACACCGGAATGGGAATCCCTCAGACAATATGAAGCACCGGAATGGTTCCGGGATGCCAAATTCGGGATCTGGGCCCACTGGGGTCCTCAATGCCAGGCCAATTATGGCGACTGGTATGCCAAAGAAATGTATATACAGGGACACAGTAAATACAAATACCATGTCGAGAAATTCGGACATCCGTCTGAATATGGCTTCAAAGAAATGATCCGCGACTGGAAAGCCGAAAAATGGGATCCGGCACGACTGATGACACTCTATAAAAAGGCCGGTGCCCAATATTTCATGGCATTGGCAAACCATCACGACAACTTTGACTTGTATGAAAGTTCATATCAAAACTGGAATTCCCTGAACCTGGGTCCTCAACGGGACATTGTGCGAGAATGGGCAAAAGCAGCTAAAGACAACGACCTCTATTTCGGAGTCAGCGTTCATGCTTCACATGCCTGGACCTGGTATGAATATGCACAAAAAGCAGATAAAACCGGTGCGCTGGCAGGTATTCCTTATGATGGTATTCTCATCAAATCAGATGGAGCGGGTACCTGGTGGGACGGGTATGACCCACAGGAATTATATGCGCAAAACCATCCTTTGAGCGCAGAGGCAATTGATAACAAACAGGAACATGCTCAATGGGACTGGTCTGCCGGAGCCTCTGTTCCGGATCAGGCTTACACTGATAAATTCTATAACCGGACCATTGAACTGATCAATAAGTATGAACCTGATCTGCTTTATTTCGATGACACCACTCTGCCTCTTTACCCTATTAGTGATGCAGGTTTAAAAATTGCTGCCCATTTCTATAACAGTAATATGGCACGGCACAACGGCAAACTGGAAGCGGCTCTATTCGGCAAAATCCTGACAGACCCTCAAAAAGAATGCCTGATCTGGGATGTAGAGCGTGGCGCTCCGGACCAGATACAGGAAAAACCCTGGCAGACCTGTACCTGCATCGGAAGCTGGCATTACAATCTGTGGGATTATTATAATAACTCTTATAAATCTGCCCGGCAGGTCATTCACATGTTAGCAGATATCACCAGTAAAAACGGCTCCCTGCTGTTAAGCATTCCGATCAAAGGAGACGGTAGTATAGACGAAATAGAAGAACAAATCCTGCAAGAGATCGGCGTATGGATGGAAATAAACGGAGAAAGCATTTACGGTACCCGGCCCTGGAAGGTCCATGGGGAAGGACCTTCGGTCGAAGAAATAAATCCACTAAATGCACAAGGTTTTAATGAAGGACACGGTACTACCAAAACAGCTGCAGACATTCGATTCAACCGGAAAGGAAAAGTCCTG
Organism: Tannerellaceae bacterium; assembly: GCA_021201565.1. GTDB lineage: Bacteria > Bacteroidota > Bacteroidia > Bacteroidales > Tannerellaceae > UBA4116. The sequence goes on along the minus strand of JAJQES010000113.1, from coordinate 366 downwards.
TATGCCATTTGTCTGGGTATGCCAGAAAAAGAGATATTCATCCAATCCTGTGGTAAATCAGCCAGACTGCTGGATAGTAAAATCACCAAAGTCGAAGTGTTGGGAAGCCATGAAAAAATCAAATGGGAACAAACAGAAAAAGCATTGAAAGCAACGGTTCCGGATGATATAAAAAATAATATTGCAGTAGTCTATAAAATAACAATGAAATAATAATATTTAATTATTCACTTAAAATAAAATTGCCTATGAGATAAAAGCTAAAAACTCAGATAGGCGGTTGCGCCAACAACCACCTATCCAATACCCAATGATTCAATTAAATTATCACATTCGCGTCATTCAATAAATGTGATAAAAGTATAA